>NZ_CDSBKL010000062.1:0-15603 GCF_977115555.1 Aquiflexum sp. | reverse complement strand
GCGCTGAACATGAAATATATACCAAAAAAAATCATTCATTTCTTGACAGTATCCACACTGTTTTTTTCCTGTAAAAAGAATGTGGTGGAAGAAATATATATAGATGGGAACATCACCATTGTCACACAGTCGGAGGGTGCAAAACTCGGTTATTCAAAATCTTCCGGGGTCAATATTCTGGAAGAAAAAGGACTAAAATTCAAAGACCTCAACAAAAACGGGAAACTGGATAAATACGAAGATTGGAGACTTTCTTTTGAGGAGAGAGCAAACGACTTGGCTTCCCAAATGTCCGTAGAACAGATTGCGGGCTTAATGCTTTATAGCTCACACCAATCCATCCCAGCGGCCCCGCAGGGATTTGGTGCAGGTACTTACAAAGGGAAACCATTTCCTGAGAGCGGCATGCCTTCTTCCTCACTTTCCGACCAACAAAAGAAATTTTTGACAGAAGATAATCTCAGGCATGTCCTAATCACTAGGGTAGAAAGCCCTGAAGTAGCTGCCCAATGGAACAACAATGCCCAAGCTTATGTCGAAGGTTTGGGTTTCGGAATTCCGACAAATAACAGTTCAGATCCAAGACACAGCCCGATCGCGAGTACAGAATACAACGCCGGGGCAGGAGGTACGATTTCCATGTGGCCGGAAGCCCTTGGTTTGGCAGCTACTTTTGATCCTGCTTTGGTGCAAAGGTTTGGGGAAGTCGCTTCTATAGAATACCGGGCTTTGGGATTGACTACTGCCCTTTCACCGCAGATTGATTTGGGTACCGAGCCAAGGTGGAACAGGCTCAAAGGCACTTTTGGTGAAGATTCAAGACTTTCTGCCGATTTGGCAAGAGCGTATGTGGATGGATTTCAGACTTCCTCACCTGAATTTGAAACCGCTGATGGATGGGGCTTCCTAAGTGTCAATGCCATGGTTAAACATTGGCCAAGCGGTGGTCCCGAAGAAGGCGGAAGGGATGGACATTTTGCTTATGGCAAATTCGCTGTCTACCCGGGAAATAATTTCGAAGAGCATTTGATACCCTTTACAGAGGGAGCTTTTAAGTTGAACGGAAAAACCAAATCCGCCTCGGCAGTCATGCCTTACTATACCATTTCGTATGGACAGGACAGTAAAAATGGAATAAATGTAGCCAATGCCTATAGTGATTACCTCATCACGGATTTGTTGAGAGGAAAATATGGCTATGAAGGAGTTGTCTGTACCGATTGGGGAGTAACAGGAGATGAACGAGGAAATGTGGAAGTATTTGCAGGGAAACCTTGGGGGATGGAAACCGCCAGCATTGCCGAAAGACACTACCGGGTCATTATGGCGGGGGCAGATCAGTTTGGTGGCAACAATGACATCAAACCAGTCTTGGAAGCCTACCAATTGGGAGTAAAAGAACACGGGGAAGAATGGATGCGTGCAAGGTTTGAAAAGTCAGCAGTGAGGTTGTTGAGGAATATTTTTCAGGCAGGTTTGTTTGAAAACCCATACCTCGAAATCGCCCATACCAAAGCGACTGTAGGCAATCCGACATTTATGGAAGAGGGATTTCAGGCTCAGGTAAAGTCAATTGTAATGTTGAAGAACAAAGAAAATGTCTTGCCTATTGGCAAAAACAGCAAAGTTTATATCCCGAAAAAATTTATTCCTTCCACTACCAATTGGTGGGGAATCAAATCAGAGGAAAAATGGGTAGACGCCATTAATCTAGAGATTGCCAAGAAATATTTTCAGGTCACCGAAAATCCCGAAGAAGCGGATTTTGCTTTGGTATTTGTCAATAGTCCTGAATCCGGAACAGGCTATGACCCTGCAGACAGGATGAACGGAGGCAATGGCTATGTACCTATCAGCTTGCAATACAGTCCCTATACGGCAGCCACTGCAAGAGAACAGAGCCTTGCTGCAGGAGATCCAGTCCTTGCACCTGACGTCACCAACAGGTCTTATAAAGACAAAACCATTACTCCTTCTAATCTGAAAGAACTCCAAAATATCCTGGACACCAAAAAAGCGATGAATGGAAAACCAGTTGTGACTATCATCACGGCATCCAACCCAATGGTTTTTTCAGAATTTGAAAAAGAAGTACAAGGAATTATCCTGCATTTCAATGTACAGGATCAAGCAATATTGGAAATTCTATCCGGTATGGCTGAACCGAGTGGACTATTGCCTGTGCAGATGCCTGCAAATATGGAAACTGTTGAAAGCCAATTTGAAGATGTTGCCCACGACATGGAATGCCATGTGGATGAGACAGGCAACAAATATGACTTTGCTTTTGGAATGAATTGGAAAGGGGTAATCAAAGACTCAAGGACAGAAAAGTACCTTAAAAATTAAGAAATTTTATATCGAAAATTAAGATCCACAATTGAAGGTTTCGTAGTCTTCCTTGAATACCGACTTTAAATTTCCCTCCTCGTCGCGGTAGGTTATGGTTCCCGTTCTTGTGTTCTGTCGGATATCCTGACTGACAGAAAGGGTGGTCCCATCTTTGAGGACGACTTTACAATTCCCTGTAATTTCTTCAATATCTGAAATACAGCCAGACATCGTCAAAAATAGGATTGAAGCAAAAAAGATTCTTTTCATGGGTGATGATTTAACAATGGGCTCAAAATTACAATTTTGCATCAAAACGCAAATCAGATTGGATTATTCTTTAGTGAATCATTTTTGATACAATAGCAAAAAAAGAAAAGGCCGACATTTGCCGGCCTTTTTTCGTAATCTTTTCACTTACTTTCTATTTGCTTTTTCAAGGCATCAAAGCTGCCACACCGGGCAATACCTTGCCTTCCATGTGCTCCAACAATGCTCCACCTCCTGTGGAAACATATGATACTTTATCTCCAAAACCGAATTTGTTGACTGCCGCTGCAGAATCCCCTCCTCCAATCAGTGAAAATGCCCCAGCTTCTGTGGCATCTGCGATAGCTTGGGCAACAGATACAGTTCCATTGAGGAAGCTGCTCATTTCAAAAACCCCCATTGGACCGTTCCAAAGGATAGTTTTTGAAGATTTGATCACATCGCTAAATAATTTTCTAGTCTCAGGTCCGATGTCCAAACCCATCCAATTGTCAGGGATTTCGCCTGCTTTGGCCAATCCTTGTTCGGCATCATTGGCAAAAGCCTTGGAAGTAACAGTATCGAGGGGAAGGATGATTTTCACTCCTTTTTGCTCGGCTTTTTTCATCAGTTCCAACACATAATCCAACTTGTCAGGCTCGCAGAGCGAATCTCCGATTTTTCCTCCCTTGGCTTTGGAGAAAGTATAGGACATCCCACCGCCGATAATCAGGTTGTCTACTTTGTCCAAAAGCCTCTCAATGATCAAAATCTTATCAGAAATCTTGGCACCACCCATGATGGCAGTATATGGCCTCTCAGGATTTTCAAGGACTTTGTCAGAATTGTCCAACTCTGAGATCATCAAATATCCGGCAGCCTTGGTATCAAAAAACTTAGCAATCACAGCAGTGGAAGCATGGGCACGGTGGGCAGTTCCAAAGGCATCATTTACGTAAACATCTCCCAATTTGGAAAGTTTTTCGGCAAAGGCCTCATCACCTTTTTCCTCTTCTTTGTAAAACCTGAGGTTTTCGAGCAAAAGGACTTCACCGGGTTGTAATCCAGACGCAAGGTTTTTGGCTTCCTCTCCGATACAGTCCGGAGCAAATTTCACCGAATGACCCAATAATTTTTGAAGGTTGTTGATCACATGTTTCAAAGAATATTTATCTACAGGCCCATCTTTTGGCCTTCCAAGGTGTGACATCAGGATCACCGAACCCCCGTCTTTCAATATTTTTTCGATCGTGGGAATAGCCGCACTGATTCGCGTATCGTCTGTTACATTTTGATGCTCATCCAAAGGGACATTAAAATCTACCCTGACAAGGGCCCTTTTACCCTTAAAATCGAGATTGTCCACACTTTTGATTCTGTTGTTCATTTTTTATTGTTGTTTAAAAGGTTTTGAAGATTAAAGAAAGTTAGAAGTAGGAAGTGGGAAGTTTGGAAGTCGGAAGTAAATTCTTGATTTTGACCTTTCATTAAATTTTGAAAACTATAATTCTGATACTGAAAACTGATCCACTGACACAGGTTTTTTACTGTTTACTGAACACTGACCGCTGTAAACTGCCTACTGAACAGCCGCCCTCCGCAGTCTGTCATTGATAGCCCTACCCAATCCTTCCTCAGGCAAAAGCTCTGATAAAATTACGGAAACATCCATGGTATCCAAAGCCCGCATGGCTGCAAATAGATTTTTTGCTGCTTCATTCATATCCCCTCCTTTGCTTAACTGAATCTGTATTGATTGCTCTAGGAATGGAAATGATTTACAGAAAGATAAAACTGCGAAAGGAACCCCCCTAGAGGAATATTCCGAAATCAAGTCATCCAATTTTCCAAGGATAAAGGGCTTGGTAGGTGAATAGTGGCTTTTTAACATCCCCGGAGATTTTGGATTGGAGCTGGAATGTGTCATCACTTTCACTTCTCCAACGACATCCTTGATTGCCTTTATGTCAAGTCCTCCTAATCTATATACTGTAATCTCACCATCTTCGATGCCCACTATCGTACTTTCCAAACCAACTTCACAATCTCCACCATCCAAAATATACCCTATTTTCTCACCCAATTGGTCATTGACATGGCTTGCTTTGGTCGGGCTGATATAGCCAAATGGATTGGCACTAGGCGCTGCCAAGGGAAAATCCAATTCAGATAACAATTTGTTGGTCAGTGGATGACTCGGAACCCTTACAGCAACGGTATCCAATCCACTTGTAACCAAATCCGGAACTACCTCTTTTTTGGGCAAAAGCAAAGTCAAAGGACCGGGCCAAAATTTTGCAGCCAAAAGATCCAATGGTTTTGGTATTTCTTTGACAAAATCAAATACCCTATCCATGGCAGAAGTATGCAGTATCAAAGGATCAAAATCAGGCCGGTTTTTGGTAGCGAAAATTAAAGCCACCGCATCAGGATCGAGGGCATTGCCGGCCAATCCATAAACCGTTTCTGTTGGGATTCCGACCAATTGCCCTTGTTCGAGCAAGGTTTTCGCTTTCGATATGTCCTTACCGATTTGGGCCATTACTCCTTGCAGAAATCGTCTATCCAGGTTTTTGCTTCAACATAGCCCAAACTCAATGCAAGTTTGAGATTGGCGCAGCCATCTTCTTTTTGACCAAAAGCACTCATCTGCGTCACACCCAAAAGGTAATAGGCCGCTCCGTTTTGCTTATCTAGGTTGACGGTATTGATCAAAGAATTGATCGCTGATACAGGGTCATTGTTGCCTAGTTGGGCTTTTGCTTTGTTGAATTGTGCCAATGCATTGTTCGGATCTGCCTGAAGCGCCACATCAAAGTCGAAGATGGCGTCCTCATATTCCTCCAAAGCAAGCAATGCCAAACCCCTGTTATAGTAAATGTCCTTTTGTTCTGGATCGAGACCATTGGCGGTGTTGTAATCCAAAAGTGCCTCTTTGTATGACTTTTTCTCCAAATAGGCATTTCCCCTGTTGAAGAATGGCTTGTACGATGTGGAATCTACTGCTATAGAAGCTGAAAAAGAAACAATGGCTTCATCGAATTTACTTTGCTGAAAGAGGGCAACTCCTTTGGCGTTCAGCGCTGAGGTATTTTCAGGATTTTTTTCGATAGTCCGATCAAAGAATTCAATCGCCTTATCATATTGCTCGGTTTCCATCATTTTGATTCCCTCATCAAAAAGCTCTTGCTCGGAAGGACTGCATGACCAAACCGCAATGATGGCTATCAGCCACAGGATGTTTTTTTTCACTGGATTTAAATTTTGTGCAAAGATAAAGAATTATGCCTCTTTGGAAGATTCTCCCAACAATTTTGCAGCATAGTCTTTGGGCACCGGTACCGGCCGCATTGTCTGCATGTCCACAAAAACCATGGTAGTAGAAGCCTGGGCAAAGATTTTGATCCCGCTGTCTTTTGATTTTCCCATCAATACCTGTTCCAATACAAATGAGGTATTCCCGATCCGTGTGCATTTGACATAGGCTTCAGGTCTATCCTCGGCATGAACAGGAGTCCGGTAATCTATATTGATATTGGCTACAACTGTTCCAACTTTAAAAATATCCCATTCGCAAATTCTGAATAAAAACTCTGCCCGGGCATGTTCGAAATAATTGAAATAAATCCCATTGTTGACATGCATGTACCCATCAATATCCGAAAACCGGACTTGAATCGGGACTGAAAAAGAAAAAGAGGACAGTACATCCTCCGGTTTATATTTATTCATTTCTTTTGGTGATTGATGGATTACATCAAAATTTCTGATTTAGAAGTTTTTTCCAACATCCTCAAAATAGAAGGATTAGGGCCTACTATGTCCTCTACAGCATCAAACTGTATCCATGCGAGGTCTTTACTTTCTTCAGAAATTTGCAGGGGTTCGTTCATTTCCGCCTCAAACAAAAATCTTACATCATAATGAAAATGCTCAGGAACATCGCCTCTCTGCGGAATCGAGTGCCTGTCAATGTCAAAAATCCTTGAATCCACAATCCTCAAAGAAGTCAAACCGCTTTCTTCCTGCGCTTCGGCCATGGCTACTTCCAGCAGGTTTTCATGCCCATCGGCATGACCGCCAAGCTGAAGCCATTTGTTAAGTTTGCGGTGAAGTGTCAGCAGCGTATGTGTCCGCCTTTTGTTGACAATCCAGGCAGACCCTGTAAAATGGCCCTGCAGCCTTTCCCTGACATAGGCATTGTCATCGAAAGTCAAGTCAATAAAGTCATCCAAAAAAGATGCCTCATCCTCAAAAGGGGTTCTGTAATTTTCAAGGTTTTCTCTAAGTGATTTTCTGTCCATACTAAGGGTAGGTTTGAAATAAATCATCGATAAACTGGTCAAAGGGCTTTGCATCTTCATACAAATGGTCTGAATAGACCGTGACCAATACTTTTAGGAAACTGGGTTTATCGTTGATATTGACCTTTTCAATGCTTACGTTACCAAATATCTGGTCAATTTTTTGGGGGAAATCAGTGCTACTCAGGGGTGGCTTGAAATACTGTTTTTCAATAGTCCTGACATTTTCCTGAATTTCTTCCATTTTTCTGTCCAGACTTACACGACGATATCCCAAATCTAACATTCGTCTGCCAAAAGCAAAGAAAAGATGGGAAAAAGTTTTATCATCCAAAGGGCTTTCAAAAGAAACTGCAAACCCGTTGGCATAAGGGGAATTCAGGATATGTACTTCCGGAGAACTGATGATTCCTGATTTTTTGAAGTGGTAACTCTTATTGACAAGCTTCAAGATGGCCATCCCTTCCTCTGATTCCATCCAATTGCTCACCATTTCCTTTTCCCCTTCAGTCTGGGAAAAATTCTCTTTCACGTTCATGGGTGCTGATTTTTTCGGAAACAACTTCCCCAAAATATCATCAATAAATGAAGCCATCAGTGTTTGATTTTATAGGTGCCGTTTGGTTCTGTCATGATCAATCCTTCTTCTTCGAGTTCTCTCAACATCCTGACGGTAAAGGGATCATTCTTTAGCCCGGAAATATCCTGGAGATTATGAAGAGAAAACAAGATCCCGCTGCTTAAAGTTTGAATAATCTTTTTCCTGAGCCTTTCGGCTTCGGTATCATGGTGTTTTCTGTTTTCCAGACACACATCACAAATCCCACAAAAATCATCGCTTTCTTCACCAAAATACGAGGATATCTGATTTGCCCGGCAGAGGGTAACATTCCTGATATAGCCAACCATGGACTTGGCTTTGGAAATGGCATTCTGTCTCCTTTCCTCAATTCTTTTGGTATTCAATGGAAGCTTCCCAGCATCAAATCTGGCAGTCAGAAAAGTGATTTGGGGTTTGTCCTTTCTTGGATTATAAGCCAAAACCCCAACCTGATCCAGGTACTCTAGCTGCTTGATCAGTTCAGATTCTTCCATTTTGGCGCTTTTAGCCACTTTAGACTCTTGGATTTTGAGGTATTCCACAAAAAGCTCACCCCCATAAGTCCGCATCAATATCTTGATCAACGGGTCCAATTTGGCATTGGCAATCTGGAATTCATAAAGTTTGCTTTGGTCCACTAAAAAGCGGATGGTCGAGGGAGAATAGAAACCTTCATTCAACTCCAAAAAACCCTCCTCCTGCAAAACCTTCAGGGCATTGTAAGTCGGCAGGATTTCTAATCCGTATGTCGAGGTAAATGAAGACATGTCAAAATCGTAGCTGACCATAAATCCACTCCCCACCGCAATCCTGTATTGGTTTGCCAGACTTTGGTAAACTTTTTTCAAGAAATCAATCGGCGGATAGGCCATAGCCGCCCTTTCCTCCAAGACCATCATGTCCTGCTCATTGGTCAGCAACACCCCGTAGGCTTTGTGTTCATCCCGACCTGCGCGACCTGCTTCTTGGTAGTAGTTTTCGAGGTTTTCGGGAAGATCAGTGTGTATCACTGACCTGACATCAGGTTTGTCTATCCCCATCCCAAAGGCATTGGTGGCGACGATGACCCGGATGCGGTTTTGTTTCCACTCATTTTGCCGCTTTTCCCTAGTCTCATTGTCCAAACCGGCATGGTAAAAACTTGCTGAAATACCCATCTGAAGGAGCACATTGGCGATATCCTTGGTGCCTTTTCGGTTTCTGACGTAGATGATGGCCGAACCCGGTACTTTATTCAAAATATCAATTGCTTTCTCTAGCTTGTTTTCAACCATTCTCACGGAATAACTCAGGTTTTTTCGGGAAAAAGAGCGGACAAAAACAGCGGGGTTTTTGAGCTGAAGCTTCTCCATGATGTCTGCCTTCACTTTCAAAGTAGCAGACGCAGTCAATGCCAAACAGGGCACATTGGGGTGAAACTCACGGATCAGCGCAATCTCCAGATAGGGGGGCCTAAAATCATATCCCCATTGGGAAATGCAGTGCGCTTCATCCACAGCGATAAGGTTGATTTTCATTTTCTTGAAGCGCTCGATAAAAATCTCAGTTTTGAGCCGCTCCGGAGAAACATAAAGGAATTTGTAATTCCCGTAAATACAGTTGTCCAAAATGGTGTCAATCTCCCTTTTGCCCATTCCAGAATAGATGGCTGCAGCCAAAACTCCTTTTTTCCGGAGATTATCTACCTGATCTTTCATCAGCGCAATCAATGGACTGACCACGACGCAAATCCCATCCATCGTCAATGCCGGTACCTGAAAACAGATGGACTTCCCTCCTCCTGTAGGTAACAAAGCAAGCGTATCCTTTCCTTCCAAAACAGAAAGCACGATGTCTAACTGAACAGGCCGGAAGTCACTGTATCCAAAAACCGCACTTAGGATATGGAAAGCTTTTTCTCTCAATTTACCACTTGATTTGCTCTTTGTTTAAAAATGCAGCAACTCCCTTTTTGCAATCTTCAGTTCCCCGTGCTTTGGCATTCATGGATGCAGCGTATTCCAAAGCCTCGTCCAAACTTCTTTCCTGAACCCTTCCGATCATTTCTTTGGTAAGTGACATGGCTTCGCCTGAGTTTTGCTCGATCAGTTTTTGTGCAAAACCGAAAACTTTTTCTTCCAATTCTATTGCTTCCACTACCCTATTGATCAGCCCCATCGATTGTGCATAGGTAGCCGATATCAAGTCTCCTTCCAAAAGCAACTGTTTTGCTTTTCCTTCTCCTATTTTGCGAAGCAGAAAGACCATGACAATGGCAGGGATAAATCCGATTTTGACTTCTGTATAACCAAATTTGGCTTCAGAAGCCGCAAATGAAAAATCACAGATACTTGCCAATCCACATCCTCCTGCCAAGGCATGACCCTGTATCTGTGCGATAATCACTTTGGGATAGGTATACATCTTATTGAAAAGGTCTTTGAGCCCATGGCTGTCCATCAGGTTTTCTTCAAAAGAATTGAACTGCATCGCATGAAGTGCTGCCAAATCTGCACCTGAGCAAAAGACTTTTCCTTCAGCCTTGATGACAATTACTTTGACAGTATCGTCCCTTTCAAAATCAGTCAGGGCAGAATAGAGAAAAGCAATCATCTCTCCGTTGAGAGCGTTTCTTTTTTCGGGCCTGTTGAGGATGATGTATCCTATCCTGTCTTTGATGAGGGTCAGTATGGGTTGGTCCATGATGTTGAGAAATTGGTTTGCCGGAATTAAATCGATCATTGAAAGATAACCGACTCCTTTTGCTCTTCCAAGGTTAAGGTTGGTTAATTATTATTTTGTATGAATGATCGCCAAACGGAATAGAATCTGTTTTGGACAATATATTCCACTTGTTTTCTTCCCATTTAAACATAGAAAAATCATCCATTCCTTCAGGTAAATGGACAAAATTCTTTTGAATGATCAAGCTCTCCGTTTTTCCTGGGAACGGTATTTCAACCCTGCCATTTGAATCGAAAGCCAATAATGGAAATCTTGACTTTGCTAGAGAGGCATTTCTGTTTGGCAAAACTTTGTAGCTTATATCTTGGCGCGAAGCTTGGTCATACCAATAAAGCATAGTCCCAATTTGGTAATCCACCGCAAATCCGTCCCCTGCAGTATAGAATAGGATTTCATTTTTTTGGTAGGGAAGAAATGCGGATACCAATCGAAAAAGCCCAACAAGTCCCAACAAAGCCAAAAAAGTAAAGGCCAATTTTCTGCCCGGGAAGATCCATAGCAGAATAAACACCGCCAAAACCACCCAATAAACCCAAATGAAAGCAGGAGATAAATAAATATCTGAAATCCTTGAGCCCGGCAATTCCTGAAACCAAAAAATCATGGCATTGACCGTAATAATCAGTTTTTCGGTAGCCCAGGCCAAGGCCAATGATACATATGGAACCTTGATCAAAAGCATGAGAGGTACGCCAAAAGCCATCATCAAAAACGCCCCAGGAATGGCCACAAGATTGGCAACCGCAAAGTATGTCGGGAAAACATGAAAGTAGTAAGCGGAGATGGGGAAAGTGGCTATTTGGGCAGCAAAACTCACAGTAGTGATCTGCCAGATGTAGTCTACGACCTTATTTGTCGGACTCCAAAGCTTGACCAAAAAAGGCTGAATCACCAAAATACCGGTCAGCGCCAGATACGAAAGCTGAAAGCCAACAGCATAAATCAGGAAAGGATCATACAACAACAAAATCACTGCTGATAATGCGATGGCATTGAAAATTGAAGGATTTCGGGATTTCATTTGTGCCAAAGCCATCAGCGAAAACATTGTCGCCGCACGCATTACCGAAGGGGACATTCCTGTCAACAAAGCATATCCCCAAATCAATAAAATAATCACGCTTAGGTAGACGACCCTTTTTCTTACCTTGAGTCGATAGGGTTTGATAAACAGAAAAAAGAACCCATACACAATCCCGACATGCAATCCTGAAACAGCCAGAATATGCATGGCCCCGGCAGTGACATAGGCCTCAGATACTTCCTTATCAAGGTTTTTCTTTTGTCCGAGCAAAATAGCTTTGGCAATCTGATTGGCATTTGAATCATAGATAAGGCTGTCCAATCCCGCCAGAATTTCTGACCTGACATGGATAAAAAATGTCTCAACAGGGTTCTCTGCAAGATTTCCCAATTTTTCGAATCTGTCTCCGATAAAATGCTGATGGGAAATCTGTTGGTTCAGCATGAATTTGCGGTAATCAAATTCGAAAGGGTTTGTTGGTCCCTTAATTTGCTGAGGGCTACCTGATACCAATATCAAATCTCCAGAAGAAAGACCTTCCTTTGACCGATGATAAATCAAGACTTCCCCTTCCATTTCATCCCAAACTGATCCGTCAAACACTTTTTTGACATTCACCCTATTGGCAATCGAATTGGATTTGGGTTCATCATGGCTGATTACGGTGGCGAGGTATGCTTTGATTTCTTTAGAAGCATTCACCAGATTGTCAGGATGATTTCGTATGTCTTTTTGGTAAATGAAAAAATATCCGGCCAACACCAATTGAACGTATGCAAACAAGGGCAAAAAGACTTTAAACCTGAACCTTTTTTGGTATCCATTAATGAAAACCAACAGCAGGTAAATCAGGAATGAGGCAAGCGAAACTGCCAAAAATGCACTCCCCAAAACTTTGCCAAATATCGGATAAACCACTATCCCCAAGATGAAGAAACTGGCATAACGCAAAAAAGGAAATTCCGAAAAACGCATGGATAAATTGTTTCAGGGAATTTAAATACAAAAAAAGAAAAAGGGATCATCACTGATCCCTTTCACCCTAAATTAAACGTTTATTTTTTTAGAAACGGTACCCTACATTGAAACCGGCATTCAACTCTATTGCTGAGAACCTATTTTGTACTTCTTGGGAAAATTGTCTATTGACAGATCCAAATGGACCAAAAGCAAAATTGTTGAAATTCCACCTATAGCCCGCCATCAGGCCAATAGCTCCACTGTTCATGCTGGTGACTGTGGTGGTATTGCTCGCAGTTTCGACAAATTCACCGAACCTATATTTCAAAAATGGAGAGACATAGATTTTACCATTTCCATCTCCAGCAAAGTAAAAATTGTAAGACACCAAAATAGATGTAGTATTAAATTCCCTTGAATCATTTTGGCCTCTGTAGCTGAAGCGGTCGTTTAAATGCAACTCAATACCAAGGGATTGATCTGGTTTGAAGAAACTTTCATACCCGATTTCCACTGATCCCAAGATAATGGTATTCAAGAAGTTGAGCCTGATTTCACCTTTAGGATCTTCAAGCGATTGGGAGTATGAACCAAAGGAAATTAAGGAAATGCAGGCAAGGGCAAACAATGATTTTTTCATATCAATAAAGTTGGTTTATGGTAAATCGATCCTTCCGGATATCACAAATATAATTCCATTTTAAAATGTTTGATATTGCACTCTTCGAACATGTCGCCAACTTTTTGGAAACCAAATTTTGCATAGAGAGGCATGGCATCCAATTGGGCATGTAAATATAGTTTTTTGCCTTTGGAATCATGATGGCTTTTGATATCCTCTACGACAGCATTTACCAAAGCATAACCGACACCTTTTCCCCTCATGGGTTTCAAAACCGCGAAACGCTCTAATTTTACACCTTTTTCAGTGAATCTCCACCTTGCAGTTCCTGCAGGCTGACCACTCAATTTCGCCAAAAAGTGGATGGAAATATCCTCGAACTCGTCGTATTCTTCTGATGGATCTACTTCCTGTTCGATGACAAAAACTTCTTCCCTGATGGAAAAAACCGTATCAAGCTGTTCCTTCGTCAGTACTTTTTCTACGGAGATAGGCTTCTCTTCTTTCATCTTTTTGGGATTCATCTTTTTCGTATGCTTCTATGATCGATTTGACTAATTTATGTCTGATGACGTCTTTGCCGCTAAGGCTTACCACTCCGATTCCTTTGACATCTTTCAGGATATGCAAAGCCTCCGACAATCCGGATTTCTTTTTGGTGGGCAGATCTACTTGAGTTTGGTCACCGGTGATGATAACCTTTGAATTAGGTCCCATACGTGTCAGGAACATTTTGATCTGCTCACTTGTGGTATTTTGTGCTTCGTCCAACAAGACAAAGGCATCATGCAGCGTCCTTCCTCTCATATATGCCAAAGGTGCGATTTCGATCACCCTGGTTTCTTGGTAATATTTAAGTTTTTCGGCAGGAACCATGTCCGCCAATGCATCATAAATCGGTCTCAGGTATGGATCCAGTTTTTCCTGCAAATCCCCTGGAAGAAAGCCGAGATTTTCACCCGCTTCCACAGCAGGACGGGTGATGATGATTCTTTTGACTTCCCTGTTTTTCAATGCCCTGACCGCAAGTGCCACAGCAATGTAAGTTTTGCCTGTACCTGCCGGGCCCAAGGCAAATACCAGGTCATTCTTGTAAGCTGACTCGACAAGTTTGCGTTGATTGGGAGACTTTGGTTTGACGACTAGACCTTTGTTGCCATAGAGGATGACGTCATTATTCTCATTTTCGGTAAAAGGCTGTCCTTCCAAAGCAATATATTCCTTGACATTGTCAGGAGTCACATGACCGAATCTGTGAAAATGCTGCAAGAGCATATTGATCACATCATTGATTCTGAGGATTTCTGGGGCACGGCCTTGAATACGGATTTCATTGCCGCGGGAAACTATTTTGCTTTCGGGAAAAGCATCAGCAATGCGACGGATGTTCTCGTTTTCTGAGCCTAAAAAGTCCAGTAGCGGGATGTTTTCCAGGGTGATTATTTTTTCTACCAATCTAATTTCCTTGAATTGTGAAGTCTATAGAGGGTGTAAGCATAAAATTCCTAATTTTGTTCACACCACTACAAAAGTACAAAATTTTAACTGACTTGCTTCGATGGCATTGATAACATTCACCTCAGATTTTGGAGACGCTGACTACTATGTGCCGGCAGTGAAGGCCAAAATGTTATCTATCAACCCACAATTAAACATCGTCGATATAACCCACAAAATTGACATCTATGACATAGCCCATGCTGCCTTTGTCCTGAAAGCGATATACAGGGATTTCCCAAAAGGAACCGTTCATTTGGTCGCCATGAACAGCACGAGCAACAGCACCGAAGGCTATATCGGTATCAAGCTGGAAGAACATATTTTCTTGGGACCAAACAACGGGGTACTGAGTCTTTTATCAGATTATGATCCGGGGATTGTTGTCCTTTTTTCCGAGGTACATGTCAAAGAAAGTACTTTCCCGGTAAAAGATATTCTCGCTCCAATTGCTGCCAAAGTGGCTTCAGGTGCCGCCATCCATGATTTTGGCGGGCCTTTGATGCAGATCAAAAAGATGATTCCAAGGCAATTCAAAGCCACCAAAAAACAGATCATAGGCCACGTCATCCGCATAGACAGCTATGGCAACCTGATCACAAATATTCCCAAGGAGGTTTTTGATAAACTCAATCCAGGTAAATACAATGTGGAATTTGGAAGGGAAAGAATCAACAGACTCAACAAAACCTATGACAATGTGGAGGCTGGAGATTGCTTTGCGTTTTTCAACAGCATAGACATGTTGGAAATCGGTATCAACCACGGACATGGAGCTGACTTGTTGGGATTGAGGCATGACAGTCCTGTTTTTATCAATTTTGAAATAGAATGATATGTTGATCCGAGTGGTGAGAATGACCTTCAGAAAAGAAGCTGTAGCTGCATTTTTGGAAAATTTTGATGCCAACAAGGAAAAAATCAGAAATTTCCCCGGTTGCAGCCATTTGGAATTATGGCAGGACGAAAACCACAAAAATATTTTTTTGACTTACAGCATTTGGGAAAATGAAACCGCGCTCAATCAATACCGTGATTCCGAGCTGTTTAAATCTGTTTGGTCATTTACCAAAACCCTTTTTGCAGAAAAACCAATCGCATTCAGTTCCAAAAAAATCCAAGAACTGCCCTGAAAGGTCTTGCAGGAAAAAAAATCTTTACTCATATTTGCATCCCGTTCAGCAAGGGACGGATTAGATTATAATGCCCAGATGGCGGAATTGGTAGACGCGTTGGTCTCAAACACCAATGAGGTTACACTCGTGCCGGTTCGACTCCGGCTCTGGGTACA
>NZ_CDSBKL010000061.1:0-15734 GCF_977115555.1 Aquiflexum sp. | reverse complement strand
CGCCATCCAAGGCCTCCACTTCCAATCCCGTATCATCTGCAAAGCAATCCACTCCATAATGATCCTTGACATACCTTGCTTTTTGGAAGGCATTGTGATCCAAGGTATTTCCTGTTTCGGGTAGCTCTTCCAGACAGCCGATTTCTTCCAAGGAGACAATGGTAAATTCCACTCCTAGGGCAGATTTGACCTCCTCTATTTTCTTTTTGTTATTGGTGGCAAAGCAAATTTTCATAGACCAAAATTAAAGAGAATATTTTTAGGTTTTTGGGTTGGAAGTCAGAAGGTGGAAGTTTTGGATAAAATAGAATTGAACTTTATTCTCCCGCTGATTTCGAAGATTTTCGCAGAAAAAAATTGAACTGTTACGATTTAAGGCTTGTGGAGAATAAGTTCTGCACACATCTGAGTTGTCTGCGGGACTTTTTTTAATCATAGAATAAAAAATCTCCTTCTGATTTCGCAGACCTTCGCTTAATAACTTATACTTTTAAAAAAAATAGAAATCATGAAAAAAATAACCATCTATTGCGGTTCCAACAAAGGTAAAAATCCTGTTTATGAAAAGGGGGCAAAAGCTTTGGCTTCGGAAATGGTAAAAAGAAGCATGGCTTTGGTATATGGCGCGGGTAATGTAGGGCTGATGGGAGTCATCGCAGATGCCATGCTGGAAGCAGGGATGGAAGTTTTTGGCATCATTCCCCAAAAACTGGTAGACATTGAAGTGGCGCACAGAGGATTGACCGAACTGACAGTTGTCGAGACCATGCGAGACAGAAAGTGGCTGATGGCCGAAAAAGGGGACGGTTTTATCGCTATGCCCGGAGGCATTGGGACTTTTGAGGAGCTGTTTGAGATCATGACCCTGAACCAATTGGCATACATCAGCAAGCCTTTGGCACTTTACAATGTCAATGGGTATTACGATGGGTTGATCACTTTTCTAAATCATTCAGCAAAAGAAGGATTCCTCCATCAGGCACAATTGGATTTGTTGATAGTCAGCAGCGATCCGGTGGAATTATTGGATAAAATGACTTCATTCCAACCAAAGTATATCGAAAAGTGGGAGGTGAAGTAGGGGCTAACTCTTGTTTTATGGAAATTCCTAAAAATAGTATTCAGTTTACAGTTTTCAGTCTCCGAAAATACCTCAACAGTATTTATCCACCAAAGCCATCAACTTTTCGAGGTAAATAGCATCATTTTGGTCAAAATCATCCAATAGGTCGCTGTCAACATCCAAGACAATCCAAACTTTCCCTTCCTTAAATCCCGGAACCACGATCTCAGACTTGGAAGCAGAACTACAGGCAATATGTCCGGGAAACGCATCTACGTCAGGTACCAATTGGGTTTTGCCCTCTTTCCAGGCTGACCCACAAACTCCCTTGCCAAAGGCAATCCGGGTACAGGCCAAAGGACCCTGAAACGGTCCCAAGACCAATTGCTCCTCCTTGACGATATAGAATCCCACCCAAAAAAATCCAAAAGCTTCTCTCAAGACGGCTGCGACATTGGCAAGATTTGCATAACTATCTGTTTCAGAGGAAATCAAAGCCTCGATCTGCGGAAGGATTGCCTCGTACTTTTCGGCTTTGGTAGCAGCTTCGGGTAGGTATAGTGATTCTGACATAATTTTATAAGGTTTTTTAATAGCTAAAAGACAAAAGAATTGTTGAAAGCAAAGGGTTAATCTTTAATCCTAACCACCAACCTATCCCCCATGATTTCAGATTCAGCAAGCACCTTACCTTTGATCAATGGGGCAGGAATGCCTTTCCCAAACTGGATCTGTCCTGTAAAAACCCGTGCTTCGTCCCAAAGTTCCTTTTCAATGAAACTTTTCAGAACCTTTGCCCCGCCTTCCACGATCAGGCTTTGGATTTTCCTTTGGTACAGGTCTTCCAAAATTTCCTCAACTCCAAATCCATCTGTCAATTTTACCCATTCTAGGTTTTCGGATTTTTCGGATCTAACCTGATTGTAACAAAGGGTATGCTGGGAGCGGTCAAACAAATATAAACCTTCATCCAAAGACAAATTCCTGTCCAAAACGATTCGGACAGGGTTTCTTCCTTCCCAATCTCTGACATTCAACTTCGGGTTGTCATATTTGGCAGTGGATGTCCCGACTAGGATTGCATCTTCTTCCGACCTCCACTTATGGACTATCTGTCGGCTGTATGAATTACTGATCCATTTGGAATCGAAGTTCTCCCTTGCTACAAAACCATCCCAGGTCTGTGCCCATTTGAGGATGACATAGGGTCTTTCCTTTTCCATGAAAGTAAAAAACCGCTTGTTCTGTTCTCTTACTTCTTTCTCCAAAATCCCAGAAATGACCTCAATTCCTGCATCCTTTAAAATCTGAATTCCCTTTCCACCTACCAAAGGATTGCTGTCAACTGCCCCGATGACCACTTTCTTTACTTTTTTGTCTACCAAAAGATTGGCGCAAGGAGGCGTTTTTCCCCAATGGGCACAGGGCTCAAGGGATACGTAAACAGTGGATTCTGATAATAAAGAAGGATCTTCGACAGCTTGGATGGCATTAGGTTCGGCATGTGGTCCTCCATAAACCTGATGGTATCCTTCGCCAATGATTTTGTTTTGGTGAACAATGACACAGCCGACCATAGGATTGGGGCTGACATAGCCGCTTCCCAATTCCGCCAATTCTATGGCTCTCCTCATATACAATTCATCCTGATTCATCGGATTTAAGGTTTGGGCCGGAGGGTGATGGTATTCAATTGGGTGTTCATCCTCATTTCAACAGTAACATTGGGAATAGTCTCTGTTTGATATCTTGTGTTGAACGGAATGATGGAAACAGTATGGTTACCTAAAATCCCTCGTAATTTGAATTTGCCGGTAGAAAGGTCTATCGCTGTAGAGGAAACAGTGTCCTTTCCTTGGATGGCATAGACGACGGCATTTTCCCTAGTAGGAAGGATTGTTCCCGATATTTCACCTGTGTCAGCTCTGCTAAAGGACCGAAGTTTTGGCTTTAGGACAAATCCATTTTCCGCACCGCCCTGGGACGTGATGGACCTGAATACCTCAAAATCTATGAATAAATCATAGGATATGCCAGGATCCAAAGTGTAGTTCACTGTCAAAGAAGGAGTTTGCGCTTCGGAGTTTTCAAATACCAAAGGAAACCTTTCTCCATCAATGACGACATAATTGTCTTTCCCCAATCTCAAAGTCAGTTCAGTAACAGCTCCGACCAAAAACTCACCCCTTCCCACCAAAAACTGCCTGTCCAAGATTAAACTGGAAAGGTTGACTTGTTGGTTGTTTTGGATATTTTCCAAAAAAACCGGGTTGGCATTGTCCTGACCTCTCGTTCCTGTCGTCTTTACCTCCACTCCCAATATCTCCACCCAGACTTCGTCAAAATCTCCTGGAGCATCGATCACAAAGACATTGACCAAAGCAGTGCTTCTTTCTCCTTCTGTGGTACAGGAACTTAAGCATGCCGAAATAAGAATTAGACTGAGTATATATTTCATCACAGGGTAAAATTAGTATTTTTGGACATGATGCAATGGGAAAAGTTATTGAGTTCGGATAGGTTTGATTCTTCGAAAAAAGAAAATGCCGGTCCAGAATCTTTCAGGAGTGAATTTGAGATTGATTATGACAGGATCATTTTTTCAGCTCCCTTTCGAAACCTTCAAGATAAAACCCAGGTTTTTCCCTTACCGGAAAACGATTTTGTGCATACAAGGTTGACACATAGCCTTGAGGTATCGAGTGTAGGCAGGTCATTGGGAAAGTCAGCCGGAGAATACTTGGTCAGAAAATACCCAAACCTTGCCGAAAAAGGCATCCATTCCTCTGATTTTGGCGCCATCGTGGCCGCTGCTGCTTTGGCACATGATATCGGAAATCCTCCTTTTGGACATGCGGGTGAGGAAGCCATCTCTGATTTTTTCAAACACCATCCTTATGGATTCATCTGGCAAACCCATGTCAAACCTCATGAATGGACTGACCTGACCAATTTTGAGGGAAATGCTCAAGGATTCAGGATGCTGGTATCCAAAGACAACGGATTGAAACTTTCATATGCGACTTTGGCAGCATTTACAAAATATCCAAGACCTTCCCATATTTTCAAAAGAGACCATAACCGTCGAAGCCAGAAGAAATTCGGTTTCTTCACTGACCAGGAAAATGATTACAAACAGCTGGCTTCTGAATTGGGATTGGCCAAAATAAATGCTGAATGTTGGTTGAGGCATCCTTTGGCGTTTTTGGTGGAAGCCGCCGATGACATCTGCTACAGCATCATTGACCTGGAAGACGGCTGTACGATGGGTTTGGTGACTATTGAACAAACCATTTCCCTCCTAGCTGAGATTTTGGGGGATAAATTCAAACCTGAAAAATTGGAGAAATACAAAACCGAATCTCAAAAATTGGCGATTCTCCGTGCAATGACAATCAATAGTCTTATTTCCGAAGCAGTCGAAGCATTTTGTGCTAATGAAGAAGCCATCCTAAGCGGTGACTTTGATCAAGCAATTACAGATGTAATTCCTTCTTCAAAGGCCTTGGAAAAAATCTCCCACCTTTCTGTCAAAAAAATCTACAGATCAAAACCCGTTTTGGAAAAAGAAGCTGCAGGATTTCAGGTTTTGGAGGGATTGTTGGAAGTATTTTCCAAAGCCCTCAACCATAAATTTTACCAGACCGAGCTTTATTCAGGCAAAGACAAAAGCATCCTAAGGTTGTTGCCGGAAGATTTCCCGTTGGAAGGATGGGAAATAAAAGTAAATCCCTACCCCTTATTGAGGTCTTTGGTAGATTTTATTTCAGGAATGACTGACCGGTATGCCCTTTCCTTGTACAGAAGGGTAAAAGGCATCTCACTTCCCGGAACCTGATTCCAGGTAGTCAAATTCTATTCTTCTAAACTCCGAATTGCCTGAGGTGGTGGTCAACATGCCTCCATACAAATATTCCCCATTGCCGATGTGTCAAGGGCCCAAAAACCGGATGTGAAGCTTCCAAAGCATAATCTATTTTAGGGTATTTACTCAGGATGTGAATAAATTTTGACTTTTCCTCTTTAAAGGAAGCGTCCGGAGCATTTCCTGCAGTTTGAAATCTCTTTGGACCTTTGGCCAGCTTTGGGAATTCATTTCTGATATTGAAGAAAACAAACTTGAACATCAGTTGTCTGAATGTCGCACTTTTGTCAGATTTGGGAGCTTTGAGAATTCCCTGATGGGCCAAATTACAGTGGACAAGCATCTCGGTAGCGGTCATCAGACCCCAATTGGCTTTGATATCGGGATTCAATTTTTCTGTTCTGACAAGAAGTTCATTGACTGCTTGGGAGGAAAGGATCGTTTTGCTCATTCTTGATATGCTTTAATTTCCTGAATATCCGGGGATTCCTCCAGTTTCTTTTCCTCCAAATCATAATCCATCTGAAGACCAAGCCAAAATTTAGGACTTGTTCCAAAAAACTTGGAAAACCTTATGGCTGTATCTACTGAAATACTCCTTTTACCATGTATGATTTCACTCAATCTATTTTGGGGAATGAATATCGCCTTGGCCAGCTTGTAAGCTGTCAGTCCCATTGGCTCGAGAAATTCCACTTTCAAAACTTCTCCCGGATGTATATTATTCAATTTTTCCATACTCAAATTTTGCTTAATGGTAATCTACGATGTCCACTTCATTGGCGTGGCTACTATGCCATTGAAAGATAATTCTCCATTGATCATTTATTCTGATGCTATAAAATCCAACAAGGTTGCCGCTCAATTTTTCCAAATGATCTGCCGGCGGAATTCTCAAATCATTGATATTCGAAGCGTTATTGATCATTCTTAACTTTCGCCTTGCCGTATTTTGGATTTCAAATGGAAGCTTTTTGGAAACTTCTCCCTGCCAAATTTTTTCTGTTTCCCTGCTGCCAAATGAGTTGATCATTCAAAAATAAGTTTACTTACGTCAAACATAAGTAATTGGTTTAATTTTCACAAACCTTCATTTAATAAAATTTGTCCTGATGATCATTTTCTCAAAGTATTCCTTCTTAACCCCAAAATCTCTTAACTTTGTGCCTGCTTTTGAAAGGGTTAGTTAATCAGCCCTTTTGATATAGACATTTCCGCCCAGGCACAAAGACTAAATATGGAGTTCTGGATGGAAAAAAATAAAACCCCAAGGAATACCGTGAAAAAATACCAGGAGTTCAGACAAGTTGATTATCCCAAGATAGGAGTAGATATCCTCCAATTCTGGAAAGAGAATGACATTTTTAAAAAATCTGTGGACAACAGAGAGGGTTTCGAAACCTTCACTTTTTTTGAAGGACCTCCTTCCGCCAACGGTACGCCGGGAATCCACCATGTGATGGCAAGGACCCTGAAAGATATTTTCTGCCGGTACAAAACCCTGAAAGGATTTCAGGTAAAAAGAAAAGGCGGTTGGGATACACACGGACTTCCTGTGGAATTGCAGGTTGAAAAAGAACTCGGCATCACCAAAGAGGATATCGGAAAAAAAATCTCCGTCGAAGAATACAACCAAAAATGTCGTGAGACGGTCATGCGTTTCAAACACGAATGGGATGACCTTACCGAGAAAATCGGCTATTGGGTGGATTTGGATGATCCTTACATCACCTTTGAACCAAAATACATTGAAAGTCTTTGGAGCCTTTTGAGGAAGTTGTATGACAAAGGCTTGCTTTATAAAGGATATACGATTCAGCCATTTTCTCCTGCGGCAGGTACAGGTCTGAGTTCGCACGAACTCAATCAGCCCGGTACGTACAAGGACGTCAAAGACACTTCCATCACGGCACAGTTCAAAGTCAAAGGACAGGACAATACCTACATCCTTGCCTGGACGACCACGCCTTGGACCTTGCCTTCCAACTCGGCTTTGGCCATCGGCGAAAAACTCGACTATGTCAAAGTCAGGACTTTCAATCCTTACACCTTTGAAGCTGTAAATGTTATTTTGGCAAAAGCCAGAATGGGAGCATACTTCAATCCAAAGGCACAGGAAATCGCTATGGCAGATTTCAAAGCCGGCGACAAGTTGATCCCCTATGAAATTCTGCAGGAATACAAGGGCAAAGACCTTTTGGGATGGGAATATGAGCAGCTATTCCCGATCGCAGAACTGGCATTGCCTCAACCGGCTTTTACAGTCGTGGCAGGGGATTATGTGACGACAGAGGACGGAACAGGAATCGTGCATTTGGCAAAAGCATTCGGTGCGGACGATTTCAGGACTTTGGTACAGCAAAATGTACCGGGAGTTTTTGTCAAAGACGACTTGGGAAATGAAATTCCTGTCGTGGACAGGCAAGGAAAATTCCTTCCTGTAGTAGGTGAATACCTTGCCTCCAAAATGAAAGAACATGGCATCAGCGCCCACAAGGAATTGGGAGCAAATGATTTTTATGTCAAAAATTACCTCGAAGACGATGAGAGCAACAAGGAGTATAAAAACACCGATGTGATCATCTCCATCATTTTGAAGAATGAAAACAAGGCTTTCAAAGTAGAAAAATATGAACACACCTACCCACATTGCTGGAGGACGGACAAGCCGATCTTGTATTATCCATTGGAAAGCTGGTTTATAAAAACCACAGCTTACAAGGACAGGTTGGTAGAACTGAACAAAACCATCAATTGGAAACCTGAAGCGACCGGTACAGGCCGATTTGGTAACTGGCTGGAAAATCTGGTGGATTGGAACCTAAGCCGCTCCAGATTTTGGGGTACGCCGCTTCCGATCTGGAGAACAGCAGATGGAACCGAAGAGAAGTGTATCGGTTCGATCGCCGAACTGAATGAAGAAATGGCAAAGTCTATTTCTAAAGGATATATGGCAGCTTCTCCTTTTGAAGGAAAAGAAATTGACCTCCACCGTCCTTATGTGGATGATGTGGTGTTGGTGTCTGCGAAAGGTGAAAAAATGTTCCGTGAACCGGATTTGATAGATGTTTGGTTTGATTCCGGGGCAATGCCTTATGCACAGTGGCATTATCCTTTTGAAAATGAGGATATCTTCAAAGCCAATTATCCTGCAGATTACATTGCCGAAGGCGTGGATCAGACAAGGGGTTGGTTCTTTACTTTGCATGCCATTGCCGGGATGCTTTTCGATTCCGTGGCTTTCAAAAATGTCATTGCCAATGGTTTGGTCTTGGACAAAAACGGCAACAAAATGTCCAAGCGATTGGGCAATGCCGTGGATCCTTTCAAAACCCTGAATGAATATGGACCGGATGCGCTCAGGTGGTACATGCTGAGCAATGCCAATCCATGGGACAACCTCAAGTTCAACCTTGAGGGCGTAGCAGAAGTACAGAGAAGGTTTTTTGGAACACTCCAAAACACCTACAATTTCTTTGCGCTGTATGCCAACTTAGACCATTTTGTCTATGATCCTGCCAAAAAAGTACCTGTACTCGAAAGAGCGGAACTTGACCAATGGATCATCTCCAAATTACAATCCCTGATCTCCGAAACAGAGGCTGCCATGGACAATTACGATGCCACCAAGGCAACCCGTGCGATCATGAACTTCACCGTCGATCAGCTTTCAAACTGGTATGTAAGATTGGCTAGGAAAAGATTCTGGAGAGGAGAAATCAACAAAGACAAGCAGGCAGCTTATGAGACATTGTATGAATGTCTGTCAACTCTAAGCCAATTGATGTCTTCCTTTGCTCCTTTTTATGCAGATTGGTTGTACCAAAACCTCACAGAAAGCAGCAGGGAAGCGGGACAGGATTTGCCAGAATCTGTACACTTGGGTGATTGGAATTCTGCCGATCCGAAATTGATCAAAGAAGACCTGGAAGCAAGCATGCAGTTGGCGCAGGATATTTCTTCTTTGGTCCATTCATTAAGGAAAAAGGAAAAACTCAAAGTACGTCAGCCTTTGCAGAAAGTCCTCATCCCGGTCTTGAGCGAAAAAATAAAAGAGCAGATCCAGCATGTCGATGACCTGATCAAATCCGAGGTCAATATCAAGCACATAGAATACATAGATGATACTTCCGGTATTTTGGTAAAATCCGTCAAGCCAAACTTTGCCCTTTTGGGGAAGCGGTTTGGACCGAAACTGAAGCAGGTATCCGCAGCGATCAATGCATGGGGAAAAGAAGAAATTTCAGCCATTGAAAAAAACGGTTCATTTGACATCACCTTGGATGGGGAAACGGTTACTTTGACCTTGGAAGATGTATTGATCTCCTCGCAGGATATCCCGGGATGGTCTGTCGCCTCAGATTACGGGGTGACTGTGGCATTGGATGTTACTTTGACGGAGGAGTTGAAGCAAGAGGGAATAGCGCGTGACCTGGTCAACAGAATCCAAAATCTCCGCAAGGACATGGGTCTGGAAGTGCAGGACAAAATAACCATCAAAGTGTCCAAACATGACGACCTAGTCAACAGTGCTTTGGAAAATTTTGCTTCCTATATCCAAACCGAAACACAGGCGCTGTCGTTGGATGTGAACGGTTCGGTGACTGAAGGAACCGTTCTTGATATGGATGATTTTGAATTGACAGTCAAGGTTGAGAAAGTGTAAAAGGAAATTAACACGCCACAGATAGGGGAGTTTCTACAAAAAATCCTTAAATCTGTGGCTTTATAATGCTATCGATGAAGTATTTGAAATATTTTGGAATCGCCTTGTTGGTGATAATTATAGATCAGTCGGTCAAAATGCTCGTCCATTATGAGATGGATTTTGGCACACCGGGTCAGATTAAAGTATTTGGCGATTGGTTTAAACTGCATTACACCACCAACCCGGGGATGGCTTTCGGGATGGAGTTAGGGTCAGAATACGGAAAGTTGCTACTGACTTCCTTCAGGTTGATAGCCATGTTTGGTATTGGATACTACTTGTTTTATATCATAAAAAAGAATTTGCACCCTGCTTATATTGTCTGTATCTCCATGATTTTGGGAGGAGCAATCGGGAATCTGGTAGACAGTGTGTTTTATGGTGTATGGCTTAACAATGCCCCTTATAATGCCCCCACACCATGGCTACACGGTCAGGTGATTGACATGTTTTACATTGACATTTGGGAAGGGTATATACCCGAATGGGTACCACTTTGGGGCGGCAGTTATACAGCCTTGTGGCCGATTTTCAATATCGCCGATGCCTCGATATTTGTGGGAGTCACCATCATTCTGATCTTCCAAGGGAGGTTTTTCAAAGAAGAACTGGTCCAAAAGAAGGAAGAAGAGGTCGATGAAATCCAAAAACAGTTTATAGAAGGAGAAGAAAATACCTAAACCAATCCCTTCGGATTAAAATTCCGAAGGGATTTTTTTTAAGCCGCCCAAAAAAATACTAAATTGACGTACATTTACGTTTATCTTTTCAATTATGGGACGGTTATCAATTGTTTTTCTTGCATTCATTATTTTTTCCTGCATCAGGGACAACAATCCATCAATTACCGAAGAAGTGGTAGAGACACCTCCTGTTGAAAAACAGCGGGGAATTTGTGATTTTGACCTTTCGGATAAAGAAGGGGAGTTCACCTTTTTGAGGACTTGGGAATTTGCGGGATTTCAAAACATTAAAAATGGGCAATTGGACAACCTTACCTGTATGGCAAGAGTAGCTGACTTTGCATTGAATGGGGAGGATTGGGATAATCTTTATAAAGTCACCTTAACATTCACTGAAACAAAATCGAAATTTGAGGGCTGTCAATCTGATTTCGCATTTGAAGCCATCAGTTTCGGAACAAAATTTACCGGTTGTTATATTGAAAATCAAGGAAACATTTCTTTTCATTTTCCTGAAAATGGAATTGAAATTCTTCCAAATCCTGCCGGAAATACAATGCCAATTGCAGAATTTGATTATGATTATAAAACTTACCTTCAGGAAGCAAAAGTATATCAGATCGAAAAGAACAAACTTTACATTTACGGAAAGGCCGGAGATTACAGGATGACTTTTGTTGCCTTGGACTAATCAGATGAAAAAATCAATGAAACTTCGCTTAATTCCAAAGCAGTTTAAATCAATCCATTTTTAGGTAGGCGTTGATAGTATACCACTTATTTTGAACTTTGATTTAACTGATCTTTTTAACCTCTCTTCGCTATTTATTATCTAAATTTAGGTAATAAATAAAGCTATGGCTGACCTGCCCTTTTTTCAGAATCCTGACCAAAAAATCAATCTCACCCAAAAAGTTTTTGATTGGAATGATCGGATTTTGAAGGTTCTAAGTTTTTTGGCTTTTGGAGTTTTGGTTTATGATATAGGTTATAACAAAGTAGTCCAAAACAATCATTTAGCAGTTTTATATAATATCTTGCTGATCGCCCTATCCATTGGATATACCATCAGGCTATTTTCAAAATCAGAAAAATACAGGAGGCCAAGATTCATTATTGAAATCTTTATCATCCTATTTTTACTAGCGACAGCGGTATTTAACCTTATCGACTTTCAGATAGGTAAAGACATTAGGATTGCCAACTTACAGATCAAGTCATTTTTAGTCAACCTAATAATTTTCGTTCTTTTTCTGATCGAATTGAGCAGACTGAGTTTGGCCATCAATAAGCTCAAAGTACATCCTGCTGTGGTTTTCATTCTTAGTTTTATCTTTGTAATCCTCATTGGAACGGGGATGTTGATGCTTCCCA
Organism: Aquiflexum sp.; assembly: GCF_977115555.1. Taxonomy (NCBI): domain Bacteria; kingdom Pseudomonadati; phylum Bacteroidota; class Cytophagia; order Cytophagales; family Cyclobacteriaceae; genus Aquiflexum; species Aquiflexum sp. The sequence continues at coordinate 4,041 of NZ_CDSBKL010000061.1, read as the reverse complement.
ATGCGACTACCGGTGGAATTACCTTGGTAGATGCTTTTTTTACCTCTACTTCGGCAGTCTGTGTGACAGGTTTGATCGTATTGGATACTTCGAAGGATTTTACCTTTATGGGTCAGTTCATCATCATGATTCTCTTTCAGGTTGGGGGATTGGGAATAATGACTTTTACAAGCTTTTTTGGATTCTTCTTCAAAGGAAGTTATTCGCTCCAAAACCAGCTTTTTCTAAAAGATTATATCAACGAAGATAATATTGGCCGAATCAATTCTACTTTGGTCAAAATCATTGTTTTTACCCTTGTGATAGAAGGATTGGCGGCCTTTCTGATATATTCTTTGATAGACAAAGGTCTGTTTGAAGGAGTCGGAGACAGGTTGTTTTTTTCCATTTTCCACTCAATTTCCGGATTCTGCAATGCAGGATTTTCTACCCTTCAGAATGGATTGTACGAATCGGGATTCAGGCTTGAATACAATGTCCACTTGGTCATTGCCTTGAGTATAATCATCGGAGGAATCGGCTTTCCTGTAGTGGTGGGCTATTTCAATTACCTCAGGCATGTATTCATAGGAACATGGAAAATGATTTTCAAAAGAACTGAGTATATACATGTTCCAAGAGTAGTCAATATCAATATCAGATTGATTGTACTAACCACCTTCATTTTGTTGGTCATTGGGTTTATTTCTTTTTACTATTTCGAATCTGAAAATACCCTCAAAGGACTTACAGGATATGGGAAATTTGTTACAGCCTTTTTTGGTTCGGTGACTCCAAGGACTGCAGGTTTCAACACGGTAGACATGACTGCCATGGCTGTTCCCACTGTTTTGATTTACCTGATATTGATGTGGATCGGTGCTTCGCCAGGATCTACAGGAGGCGGGCTCAAGACCAGTACATTTGCTGTGGCTGTTCTAAATACCCTGAGTGTGGCCAAAGGAAAGGAAAGAGTGGAGGTATTCAGTAGGGAAATCGTCCAAGAAACCATTAAAAAGGCTTTTGCAGTGATTCAGCTTTCATTTCTAGTGATTGGATTGGGGGTTTTTTTGGTGATGATTTTCAATCCTGAGATGGCTATCCTTGATGTTGCATTTGAAATATTTTCCGCTTTTTCGACAGTAGGACTTAGCTTGGGCATTACCGCAAGCCTATCCACAGGCAGTAAGATTGTGGTGGCTTTGATTATGTTTTTGGGAAGAGTTGGCACATTGACTTTATTGGTAGCTATTGTGAAAAAAGCCCGAAGCCAGAATTATAAATATCCAGAAGAAAGTGTTTTTATAAGTTGATTTAAATCCTGTATTATGAAATATATCATCGTTGGTTTAGGAAATTTTGGGGGTCATTTAGCAACCCGATTGACCAATTTAGGTCATGAAGTCATAGGGATTGATACAAGAGAATCAAAAATTGAACTGCTAAAAGACAAGATTACCCATGTCATCATGATGGATGCCACGGATGCACAAGCCCTCAAAACACTCCCCTACAAAGATGTGGATGTGGTCATTGTCGCTATCGGAGAGGACTTTGGTGCATCTATCATGGTGACAGCTTTGTTTAAACAATTGAATGTCAAAAGGCTGATCAGCAGGTCTATCAATAAAGTGCATGAAACGGTCATCCATGCCATCGGTGTGGATGAGATCATCCATCCTGAGGAAGATTCTGCAGAGAGAATGGCAAAAAAACTGGAAATGAAAAATGTGCTGGACTCTCTGGATATTTCTGCTGATTATAACATCATTGAAGTGAAAACCCCTGTAAGGTATGTGGGATTGACTGTCGCTGAAACAGAGATCAGGCAAAATTACAAAATCAATATCCTCACCATCATCAAAATGGAGGAAAAAGCAAACATGTTTGGAAACAAAACGATGGTGAAAAAAGTCTTGGGGGTGGTTACCGGAAATACAAAAATCGAAGAAGGTGACATTCTTTTACTCTTTGGACATATCAAGGACCTAAGAACCGTCCTAAAAATGGATTAAAACTCCCTAGAACATCTCCCCACAGACTTTACAATAATTGGCATCAGCTTCATTGGGATGGAGGCAGGTTTTACAGTTTTTCTTCTTCCCATCTTCTTGGTCCCTTTTGACTTGGGTGAGCTCAGAAGTCACTATCCCCGTGGGTACTGCGATAATAGCATAACCTAGCAACATGATGACCGCGGATATAAACTTCCCCAATGCAGTCACTGGGGTAATATCTCCATAACCAACCGTAGTCAAGGTCACAATCGCCCAATACATGGCCATTGGAATACTGGTAAACCCACTCGATGGACCCTCTACAATATACATCAATGTCCCGGCGATCAACACAATGGTCAAAACAGAACCTACAAAAAGCTGGATTTTAGTCCTGCTGCTCCTCATGGCACTTTTCAATGATTCAGCTTCCTTGACATAGCGGCCAAGTTTCAAAATACGGACAACACGCAAAAGGCGCAATCCCCGGATCACCACCAAAAACTGTGTATTCAACAAGAACAGACTCAAGTAACTCGGGATGATGGCGAGCAAATCGACTATCCCATAAAAACTGGTGATGTACCCCCATTTTCTATTGCTCAGCCAAAGTCTCAGGAGATATTCCATAGTGAACAGTGCGGTAAATACCCATTCCAGGATAATGAGCAAATCGTGGTATTTCCTGCTGATGGATGGCTCCGAATCCAAGATGACCACTGTCACGCTTCCCAAAATCAGGAATAAAATAATCAGGTCAAAATTTCGCGAAGCCCGGTCATTGTGTTCGAATACGATATGCGCCAAGCGGGCTTTGGTAGGGAAAATTGCCATAGGATTTGGTTTATCCGAATTTAGGCTGATGGCATTAGAATTCCAAAAAATAAACCCCTTCAAGAGTTCAAAACCCTTGGAGACTTGGTTATCAATTTATTCCCATTCTTACAAAACCCAACTCATCATCCACATTTTCATACATCCAGATTTTGCCGTCTTTGACAAAATGCAATGATGGATATTTTGTCAACTCCTTGACAAAGGTCTCTCCCAAGACTTTGAAGTCCTTGTCCAGAATTGTGAGGAAAACCTTACTCTTTTGTTTTTCCTCTTCATCCTGAAGGTTTTCCTTAGGAAGACTTTCGTATGAAAACCGGTAAAAACGTTGGTTTTTACTGTCCCATATCGGATTCCTGAAATTGATCTCCTGATTGATTTCATTCATCGCATTGTTGAAATCCTTCTCTGATTCTACCTCTGTGACATATTTTCCGGTTTTTCCGCTTTTGGTAAGTTTGGTTTCATAATTCACCTGATACAGGGAATCCTTAGCCATGTCATAAACGGTGATTGTATTGAAAGCCGAATTGGAAATGATAAGCTTGCCTTCTACCTCGGTGATTCCTTGGTCAGGAGCAGAAATCATCACCATTTGGTCTGATTTGAGTGTGACAGAATAGTCCGCTAATTTTTCAAATCCTGGAAGTTTATGTTTCTTCAGGGTTTTGTTTAGGTAATCAACTTTAGCCAAATAGAAGTTTTTTCCTGTCCAGTTTCCTAAAATCCCATAGATGGTATTTCCATTATCGGAAATGATAGCCTGACGGGTAAAGCTTTCATATTCCTGAAGCGTATCTCCCTCAAACTTCTCTCCATTGAGTTTGAATGTTTTCAGTTTCTCTCCCTGAAAATTGAGCAATCCCATATCCTTAAAGTTAGCAAAGACGATCTCATTATTTCCCATAAGGGAAATCCATGAAATGTAATTTCCAACACCATTGGGACCTTCTTTTTCGAATTTGATTTTTTCCTCAAGTACCAACTGATCAAGATTGACTTTATCAAGTTCGGAGGCTTCCTGATTCCAATTGTATAAGTATTTGTGGTCCTTGCTGATGGCCGAAACCCACAGACCTCCGCCGAGATTGATAAAATCATCTCCGCTATCTACCATAACAGTATCAAAGGAAAAGGTGATGTTGCTGAAGTCTTCCGCTAATTTTTCCTCACTTTCTCCACCGCAGGAAAAGAGAATAAAGACTGACAATACATAAAACAGATTTTTCAT
>NZ_CDSBKL010000060.1:0-15853 GCF_977115555.1 Aquiflexum sp. | reverse complement strand
ATTTTAATGTGTGAAAGATATTGGAAATTGTTGATCTGGTACTTTTACCTTCTGAAAAATGTGAAAAATAAATTTTTTGTAAAAAACACTGGATTTCATCGGGGAATACACTAAATTTAAAGCTTGATTTTGAAAATAATGTTAAAGAATTCCAAGAATAGCTTTGCCTCCATAAATAGCCTGTTGCGGCCGTTTATTTTGGCTATGCTTTTTGTCTTTGGATTTCATCTCTTTCATCTTTCTGAAATTTATGAAAATAAGAGTGAGGGTACTTTTTACGAGATCTGCAATACTAAGGTCTCTATTCCACATATATCCCTTCAAATCAGCCATCATTCTGATTTAGCTACTTTCGAAACTGAGGAAGAAGAAGAAAAATCCGAAACAAGCTTGAATTATGGCTTGCTGTCAGAAAATATTCCCGCTGTTCCTGCTTTTTTTAAAATATCCGGCGCAGCAAACCAATCTTTGAAAATACCTTCCTTTGAAGGAAAAGCACCACTTTATATTCTATTCAAGAATTTCAGAGTCCATTTAGCATAAGTTTTTTGCCTGATTAAGGCTATTTACCGGGGCATATCTTTCTTTTCTGCCCGATTATCCATTTCTATTTTATTTTCATCCTAAATCCAAACAAATGACGCCACACGTGTCATCTGACCTCAATCATATCATCCATGAATTGGGTCATTACCTGCCTGCTCAAGCTCCTTTAAAAGACTTTGTGCACCACAATACGCTACACGCATTCCAGAATTTGAATTTTCATGATGCATTACAGATGGCTTCGGAAAATTTCGGTTACAAAACTTATCTCCCTGTCGAAACTTTCAGGGCGCTATTTGAAAGCAAAAAAATCAATCCTGACATTTTGGAAAGGGTTATCATCTCCCAGAAAGGCAAGGAAAACCTTGAACAATGGAAGATGAATTTGCTCGAAAAGGATTATAAAAGCCAGCCGGAACCATTAATAGGCAGATTGAATAAGATCTGGAAAAGCCACTACCATGTAAACCTGGACAAAGAGACTCACATGACCTTGTTCAGGGTCTTGGGGAGTTATCTTGATCAAGGAATTGCGATATGGAAATTCCCTGTTCCTTCAAAGGGATTGCTGACTGCTGTCCGAAACTTGGAATCAAACAGCTTTACAAACCTTTTGAAAACAAACAGGGCAAAAAATCTTCTCTTGGACAATAAAACCAGCCTTGAAGATTTACTTTATATTTTGGTTGGGGACCGGGCCTTTTTTAGGCAATACCTATTTGACCAACAATTTGGGCATCCAGGATGGTCCGGGATGGTAGCTGTTCTAGAACAACAACCTCAAAGCCTGCTGGACAGAAAACAGGTGTCCTTATATGACCTTATCTTTCTGGAGTGCCTTTTGGAGATTGATGCTTTGGATAGGAGATTGGGTGAAGGCTGGGAACCTTTAGTAAAAAATATTCCCAAAGAATTGATCCCGATTTTGATCAAGCCTGAAGAAAATGAATATTTCCAAGTCCAGAAACTTTGGCAGGAAGCCTTTGAGTGGACCTACTTTGACCAGGTCATCATGGGACTCCAACATAGTCAAAATAAGGATCCAAAAAATGAGCAACCCTCTTTTCAGGCTTTGTTCTGTATAGACGACAGGTGCTGTTCTATCAGAAGATATATTGAGCGTTTTGCTCCTGATTGTCAGACCTTTGGAACAGCAGGATTTTTTAATATCCCGTTTTACTTCCAACCTGAGCATGGCAAATTTATGACCAAAGTTTGCCCTGCGCCTGTCACTCCGGTCCATGTCATCCGAGAATCTGAAGCCGGACTGAGGCATGAAAAGGATACGCATTTCAGTAAGCATACTAAAGGCATATTTGGCGGATGGGCAATTTCGCAGACAATGGGTTTTTGGTCTGCAGTGAAAATGGCCAAAAACATCCTAAGACCTGGCCCGACGCCTGCCATGGTGTCTTCTTTCAGCCACATGGATCCCAAAGGAAAACTCACCATTGAATGTAAAAAACCGGACCACAAGTATCATGGTCTTCAGGTGGGATTCACTTTGGAAGAAATGACCAACAGTCTTGAGGGCATGCTAAGATCCATTGGCCTTGTCAAAGATTTTGCGCCATTGGTATATATCATCGGACATGGTGCCAGTTCGGTCAACAACACCCATTATGCAGGATATGATTGTGGTGCCTGCAGCGGAAGGGCAGGATCGGTCAATGCGCGTGTGGGTGCCAACTTTGGCAACAATCCTGAGGTCAGGAATGCTTTGAAAGAAAGAGGAATCAATATTCCTGACAGCACTCAATTTGTTGGTGGATTGCATGACACCACGAGAGATGAGATGGAATTTTATGATACTGATATCCTTACTGAAAAAAACAGCCTGATGCACCAGCATAATCTTGGAACTTTCGAAATCGCCCTCGATTACAATGCGAAAGAAAGGTCAAGAAGGTTTGACAATGTAGATTCCACCATGGAGGCGGACAAAATCCGCAAAAAGATCAAACTGAGAGCTTTATCTCTGTTTGAGCCAAGACCGGAATGGAACCATGCCACCAATGCACTATGTATCATTGGAAAAAGGGAAAACAACAAGCGTCTCTTTTTTGACAAGAGGGCATTCCTTAATTCATATGATTACAGCATTGATCCTGAAGGAAAATACCTGTTGAATATTGTCAAAGCAGTGGCCCCTGTCTGCGGTGGTATCAATCTTGAATATTATTTCTCAAGAGTGGACAATGACCGCCTCGGTGCCGGTACCAAATTACCACATAATGTCATGGGGCTGATAGGTGTTGCCAATGGCATTGACGGGGATCTTAGAACAGGATTGCCCAAGCAGATGATCAATATTCATGATCCCCTAAGAATCCTGATCACTATCGAGCATTTTCCGGATACCATTTTGAAAACTATCCAAACCCATGAACCCACTTATGAATGGTTCTTTAATGATTGGGTCAAATTGGTTGCTATTCATCCTGAAACCAAAGAGGCATTGTTATTTCAAAAAGGATCATTTATCCCCTATTTGCCACTGACCAAACAAATCAACGTCGCCGAAAACCTAGAGGAAATACTGGTCTCTTCCTCTGAAAATCTACCGGTATATCTACTTAGCTAATTATGGAAAATCAAATCATCATCAGCAGCTTAGTGGCCATTCCAATTTTGGGATTTATTCTCTCTTTGCTGTTGCCAGAGAAAAATGAAAAAAGCCTGGCCAGAATAGCGTTCATTACAGTCAGTCTTCAACTATTGGTCATCGTCGCATATACCGTTTATTGGGTATTTGCCTTAAAAGGAGTGCCTGTCAATATTTCAGAATTTGCGCTTTATGATCATCATGATTACCAGTTTCTGATCGACTTCTATTTCGACAAAGTGTCGGCAGTTTACCTCTTTGTAGGAGCTTTTGTCACTTTCCTGATTACTAGGTTCAGCAGGTATTACCTACACCTTGAAGATGGCTATAAGAGATTCTTCAACTCTATCCTCTTCTTTTTTGTAGCATACAATATCACTGCATTGTCAGGGAATTTCGAGACTCTGTTTATTGGATGGGAGATGTTGGGGATATCTTCCTTCTTGCTGATTGCTTTCTATCGAACCAGGTATCTGCCGGTCAGAAATGCGGTGAGGGTCTTCTCCATCTACAGGATAGGTGATGTCGGGATTATTCTTGCCATGTGGGCAAGCCATCATCTTTGGCACGAAAACATTACATTCCTTAAACTGAACAATGAAAGTCAGGTTCTCAGCCATTTGTCTGAACACGGTGGAATCGGGCTTTTTATCGCAATTGGGATTTTGGTAGCTGCAGCAGCAAAATCAGCCCAACTGCCGTTTTCATCCTGGCTTCCCAGAGCGATGGAAGGACCCACACCTTCAAGTGCTATTTTCTATGGTTCGCTGTCAGTACACTTCGGGGTTTTCTTATTGCTGCGGACTTTCCCTTTCTGGGAACATCAGATCACAGCAAGGATACTTATCGGACTCTTGGGCTTAGCGACCGCTGTAGTAGCTTATCCGATTGCCAGGGTCCAATCTTCTATCAAAGCCCAGATCGCATATGCTTCCATTGCACAGATAGGGATCATGTTTATAGAGGTGGCTCTAGGCCTGCAGACGCTTGCATTGATCCATTTTGCAGGAAATGCTTTTCTAAGGACTTACCAGCTTTTGGTATCTCCTTCAGTAGTGAGTTACATGATAAGGGATCAGTTTTACCATTTCAAGCCAAAAGAAGTCCCTATTGAAGATTCATTTCCAAAACGTCTGGAATACAGCCTTTATATACTTTCCCTCAAAGAATGGAATCTGGATTCGTTTATGAACAAATGGGTTTTTTCTCCCATCAAAAAAATCGGACACAGACTTGATTTCCTTACACCCAGAAACCTGTTGCTGTATTTCCTGCCACTTTATGCGATCGGGCTCTACCTTTATTTCCATGAGGAATATATACCCTCAGGACTGTTTTATTTCTTACCAGGTACAATCGCTTTTATGGGAATGATGATGGTGTTCAAGGCTTTTTCGGAACGGAATTATCCGATACTGGCTTGGATGCTGGTCATTTCTAACCATTTTATGATCGGGCTTGCTGTCTCTTTTAATGAAGCTTTTGACTATAGTCAAACACTGATCTATCTCAGTGGGGTGTCCTTCTTTGGCATCATTGGGTATTTAATACTTGAAAACATCAGAAAAAAAGAACCTGATCATTTTGACATGAACCAATACTACGGACATGTGTATGAATACCAAAAACAGGCTTTGCTTTTCCTGATTGCCACCTTGGGATTGATGGCATTTCCCATTTCTCCCACATTTATCGGTATGGACTTGATCTTCAGCCATATCCATGAGGACCAATATTTCCTGGCCTTCTTTGATTCACTCAGCTTTATCATAGGTGGTATTGCCCTTATCAGAATATATTCCCGGCTTTTCCTAGGCCCCCACATCAAAAATTATCACGAAAAAGCACTTAAATCTTCTTAAGCCATTATTATGAAAACTGAAAAATTTCAAACCCCATTGACCGGTATCCCAGGTCTCCGTCAAAACTGGAAGTCAGACCTGACTTCAGGCTTTCTGGTATTTCTAATTGCGCTGCCTCTATGTCTTGGGATTTCCATGGCATCCGGATTCCCCCCTGTTGCGGGGATATTTACAGCGATCATCGGTGGACTCTTAGTTTCCTTTCTTGGAGGCTCACAGCTTACCATCAAAGGTCCTGCGGCAGGATTGATCATCATAGCCTTAGGTGCTGTCACAGAACTTGGTCAAGGTGATGCGATGCTGGGGTACAAACTCACCCTAGCGGTCGTAGTCGCAGCCGGGATCTTGCAGGTCATATTTGGCTGGGTCAAGTCCGGAGTACTCGCTGACTTCTTCCCATCGGCTGCTGTCCATGGGATGCTTGCTGCGATCGGGATCATCATCATCGCCAAGCAGCTGTTTACCATGATAGGCGTAAAGCCTGAGGCTAGCGAGACTTTGGAGCTTTTTGCTGAGCTTCCGCACGCTTTCAAGGAACTTAATCCTGAGATTGCTATTATCGGTTTTATTAGTTTATTGATCCTCTTTTTATTTCCCCTTATCAAAAACAAATACCTGAAAATGATCCCTGCACCTCTTTTGGTGATTTTGATTGCCATTCCGATTGGCAGGTATTTTGACTTGGATCATGAGCACAGCTACCTGTTTTTGGATGGACATGAATATACCCTTGGTCCAAAATTTCTGGTGACTTTGCCGGACAACCTTCTTTCGGCCATCACCTTCCCGGATTTCTCACAGGTATTTTCCATGGTATCTATCAAGTACATCATCATGTTTGCCTTGGTGGGAAGTCTCGAGTCATTATTGAGTTCTAAAGCAATTGATGGCCTCGATCCCTATAAAAGGAAATCCAACATGAACAGGGATCTTGTGGGAGTGGGTATTGGTAATACGCTTGCAGGATTTATCGGTGGTCTTCCTATGATTTCAGAAATCGTCCGTAGCTCTGCCAATATCAACAATGGAGCAAAGACGGCTTGGGCCAACTTCTTCCACGGAATGTTCTTATTGATCTTTGTGGCATTCTTCCCAATGCTCATCCACCAGATTCCTTTGGCCGCATTGGCAGCAATGCTGGTATTTACAGGATTCAGACTCGCTTCTCCAAAATCATTCTACCACACTTACAAAATCGGTAAAGAACAACTTGCAATATTCTTAGTGACGATCATTTTCACTTTGGCGACTGACCTGCTTGTGGGAATCGGTGTGGGTATCCTGACCAAGTTTATCATTCACCTTGCCAATGGTCTGCCTCTGAAATATATTTTCAAACCCCTATTTACTGTTACTGAAAAAGAGGATGAATATACCGTCGATGTGTTTCATTCCGCAGTATTCAGCAATTATATCAAATTGAAAAAATCATTGGATGAACTTCCAAGGGCGAAAACCATCCGCATAGATTTTAGCAATGCCAATCTGGTAGACCATACTGTTCTGGAAAACCTCCATCATTATCAGCATGACTATGAGCATGGAGGAGGAAAATTCGTCCTAAGTGGCATGGACCATTTAGAAAAAAACTCAGAGCATCACCTCGCAGGCAGAAAGCTTAAGAAAAGTAAAACAAATGATAAAACCACACACTGATTCCCTTTCTGAATACCTGAAAGACATACGAACCAAAACCCTGATCATTGCATGCAATGACTGGAAAGGTGATTCCTATCTGAAAGGAAATTCTAACCTCACGTTGATGTCGGTATTTGGGCTGAACCTTGTAGCTGCAGGACCATTTACCCTCCAACAAGTGAGCTCTGCGATAGATATCTTCCACTATAGACAAATCATCCTATTAGCAGACCATCCTTGCCAAGTCCAAGAGGAGGTGATTAGGGATTTCAAAGCCAACGACCAAACATACCAATTTGCAAGGGTATTGGCAGAGACTAAAATCGTAATGGAAAAAGACCTACTGAAGTATTCAGACAGCCTTTTTACTGCCATGGTGTACCTTAGGTATCAGTTCACTTATCTACAAAATTATCTGGAAAATTATTCCTTCAGGGAAGGTGATTCAAAGCCTCTGATCAAGGGAATAGTATTCAAAAACAATTACAAAGTCTATGAGCTAGAGGAATTCGAATTGAATAATTGAAATTTTGAACTCCTCCGGTTCAAACCAACAAAATAAAAAATGAAATGAAAAATAAATATAAATTCATTCTAATGCTCTGCTTCGGCTTATTGCTTTCGCCGGCAGTATTTAGCCAGCAAACCTTGTATGCACCTACCAATTCTTGGGCTTTGCTTTTGAATAGAGCTAAGTTTTCCAAACACTGGTATATGACCAACGAACTTCACCAAAGAAACCAATGGTTTTTTAAGGGGGAAGGCCAATTTCTTTGGAGACCTTCGATTGATTATAAAGTAAACGATCAACTTGAATTTTCACTTGGGTATTCCCATATCAGGACACACCCAAATGCACCTTATCCTTTGCCCATCGCATCAACAGAAAACAACTTCTGGCAACAGGCATTATTGAAATTTGATATCGGTAAGGTCCATTTTCAGAACAGATTTAGGCAGGAAAACAGGTGGTTTGACCATATCGACAATGAAAACGGCGATTGGGTCAAGACTGGGGATGATTATGCCAACAGGTTCAGGTATCGGATTACAGCAACTTTTGACGTGTACCATTTGAAAGAATCAGAAAAAGCTTTTTTCATCAATACATTCAATGAATTCTGGTTTAATCAAGACAGTAAATTAAGACCTATTTCATTTGCAAGGAACTGGCTTTATCTAGGAATTGGATTCAGATTGGACAAAAACACGAGCTTCCAGACTGGCTATATGAACCAATGGGATCAAGTCAAAGGAAACTACATCAAAATGGATATCATCCAATTTACCGTCCAAAAGAATTTTGATTTCAGCAAGTCTAAGAAAAATTGAAATTTTAGTTTAGTTATATCGGTTTTTAAATTGATACTGAGGCTGTCTTATTTTTTGAGACAGCCTCTTTACTTTAGATCCAGATCAAAGTTTTAATCTATTGATTCAAAAAAAACCTAGCCTCAAGGATTTTTTTTGATTTGCTTCATAAGGTCTTCCAGGTAATCGGTTTGGATTTCCTGGATTTCCAAAAGTTTTTTGCTTTGGTGGACTAAGAGGTGGTCTATTTTTTCACTCAGGAGCTTGATCTCGAGTTCGGCTTTCAGGTTGATTTTGTAATCATGCTCTCCGCGTTGCCTATCCTTTTGTTCCTGCCGGTTTTGGCTCATCATGATAATTGGGGCCTGAATTGCTGCCAGACAGGATAAAATCAGGTTCAAAAGGATAAAGGGATATGGATCAAATGGTTTTGAATGAAGCAACCAAATATTGATACACATCCAAACCAATATAAAAGAAAAAAAGACGATGATAAAAGTCCAGCTTCCCCCAAAAGTTGCAATCCTATCCGCCATTCTTTGGCCAATAGTAAGGTTGCCTTCGATTTCGTCTTGGATGTTTTCAGAAAGGATTGAATTGTTTTTTATGGCTTCCATGACATTTCGGTCTAGCATCACCAACTCCCCTTTTTCTTCCGAAATCAAAGCAGTCATGAAATGCCTCCGGTACTTGTTCAATTCCTCCAAAGAAATAAAACTGTCAAAACCAAATCCAGGATGCTCCGCCTGAATAAAGTTAAAAAGCCCTTCCCTCAGGTCTTGCCCCTGGATAGCTTCCGATTTCTTGATTTCCTTGTTGCTGATTGCACTGAATATGCCCATATCGATAAATGGATTTTAGATTGGAATTTAGAACAATATTTCCAAAAGTAAATCCACTTACGGCAAGCCTGCCAAAAAATCTAAAGTCTATTAATTATGTAAAAGCCAAACAGAGGCCAATTTTAAAAATTAGGACATAACTTTAAAAACACATTAATTTCAAAAATCAAAAAAGGGCGGGGACCTAAATCCCCACCCTTTTTATTTATTAGTATGCTATTTTTATTGACCTTGACCCAAGGAAAATCCTTGGACCCCATCAAAGAAGTAAAGGTTTTCAGTTTTGATCACATCTATATCAAGTTGGGAAGCCTTTGCAAGGAGTTCAATGATGTCAGCTTTTGACATTATTGAGCCTTCTTTTGGCTTAAATCTACATCTCCAATGGTCTGTACAGAAAGTCTCCTCAAATCCCTCAGGCCATACTTTGATTCCCCTGTTGGTAATCATGGAAAGTTTGATTTCACCGAAATTCATTTTCTGAACGATTCCGGCAATCTCATCTGCACTGGTGCCATTCCAATGGACAAAAACATCAACCCCTACCAATTCTTTTTTGGCAGGTTGCTTTTTCTTGTATTTTGGCAATACCATAGGAATGTTTTTGTCGTAGTGTACAGCAGGGAATACTGTAGGCTTTTGCCCTAGTCTTGCTATGACTGCCTGTGCAAATTCCTTGGTACCCACTTTTTCTTTACTTACTCCTTCTTTGAAAATATCGTAAGTGTGGATCCCGTCTTCTATGGTTTTGAGCCATGCATTTTGGACTTTCTCGGCGACATCCGACTGTCCGATGTGGTTTAGCATCATGATCGCACCTTGAAGCAATCCTGAAGGATTTGCAAGGTTTTGGCCGGCCCTGCGTGGTGCAGAACCATGGATAGCCTCAAACATGGCACATTCTTCACCGATATTGGCTGAACCAGCCAATCCTACTGAACCTGCGATCTGCGCCGCTACATCAGACAAAACATCTCCGTAGAGGTTTGGCATTACCAACACATCAAATGCTTCGGGGCTGTCCGCCAACTTTGCCGCACCGATATCGATGATCCAATGTTCGTTTTCTATTTCGGGGTATTCTTTTGCGATTTCGTCAAAGACTTTATGAAAAAGGCCATCTGTTTGCTTCATGATATTGTCCTTGGTGAAGCAGGTTACTTTTTTTCTATTTTGTTGTTTCGCATATTCAAATGCATACCTGACGATTTTTTCACAGCCCGGGCGGCTGATCAATTTGAGGCATTGAACCACCTCATCTGTCTGCTGGTGCTCAATTCCTGCATACAGGTCTTCCTCGTTTTCCCTTACAATCACCACATCCATGACCGGATGCTTTGTAGCTACAAAGGGATGTAAACTTCTGCAAGGTCTCACATTGGAATACAATCCTAAAAATTTCCTTGTCGTCACGTTTAAGCTTTTATATCCTCCACCCTGAGGAGTCGTAATCGGAGCTTTCAAAAAAATCTTGTTTCTCCTGATGATATCCCATGAGGAATTTGCGATTCCGGAGGTATTTCCGGACAGGTAGACCTTCTCTCCTACCTCGATCTCTTCAATTTCAATTTTGGCACCTGCCGCAAGGATAATGTCCAAGGTAGCATCCATGATTTCAGGACCGATACCGTCGCCTTTTGCTATTGTGATTTTTTTCATAATTGAGGATTTTTTTTGGTTGAGTCAAAATTCGAAGAAAATTTACATAAATAAAAGTTTATGTTTTTAATATTTATTATAAATTTTAATTATGTGTAAACAAATTCCGCTATCCAGATTCTTGAGAAGCAGGATTTTTTAAACCGCAATGGGCGCAAAGTTTTCGCGAAGGGCCTCAAAGGATAGTTCTTCTATTTTCCACTATCGTTGCGCCTATTTGCTCGGACGTCCACCATTTTATTCGGCGCTTTCGTCTGGGAGGTCAAGGATGGGGTTTGGAAATAACTCTTTTTTTTTGCTCAATAAAAAAAAGCCGAACCAAATGGTTCGGCCCCCAATGGGTTTATCCAATAAATCAATCAAATTTTCTTTTGGTTAAGCACCGCTTTTTCCGCTTTTGCTTTTTCTTTCAAACCTCTTTCTCAGGTCTTCATAGATAGCTTCGGTTGCATTGACTTTCACGAACAAAGATATTTATTTGATTTCCCTTTGACCTTGAGAGCATTAAATGCTGTCATTTGGTAATCTTTGTAGTGGTCGGGTTATAAATCCCAAACGTAATGGCAGAAATGAAGCCATCCACAAAAGTATGGGAGATGTTCACTTCATAATCTTCTGCTTCCCCCGCCATTTTGGTTGGGTCAGAAGTTTTGCCTTTGGCTAGACCATAGACGAAGTAGTGGTTTTTTTCTTTTAGATCAACTCCTGTCTGTGGTCCTTTTCCCACCGAATAGGTAAGGGAGTAGCATGAGGTTAACAGGAGAGATAAAGTCAAGACGGAAATCAGGTTTAAAACTATTTTTTTCATATGATTATAGATTGTAGTCCTACTCATAAGGCTTTTCGGTTTGGCCCCGTTTTTTTGAAAGGTGGTTTCTGGACTCCACTTTTTTATAGGTTCGTTTTTGTTAATTGGATCGGAAGTTGGGCAAAAATGATTTGGCCGATAAGTCAGGCATCAAAACCTTATTCCCAAATTGAGTGTCCCTACATAGAAGGGCCGCTCTCCTTCGGAATTTTTGATCGGATGCGGGTTGCTTTGTGCAGCCAAATAGTAAAAACCTTGCTGTGTACTCAGGTAAGGGCTGAATTTCATTTTATCTCTTTTCTCCTTTTTGAAAAGCTCAAGGCGATATCCTAACAACAATCCGACTTCGTAATCCCAACTTGTGTAATCCTTGCCATCAATGGCATTGTTCGTGTTGAATCCCGGGCCGATAGCCTGATATATCTCTGCATGGAGTCCTTTCCAAAAAAATTGCCTGTAACCAAAAGTCAGTGCATAATTGGCAAAATCCCCTTCATCCTCCCTAAATTCTGAAGGTCTGATGTGAAAACCCACATAGGCATCGCCTGCAAGGTCATTTTTCCTCCAAGTTTCGTAAGTTACCTGACCCTTGTAAATGTTACCCGGAAAAATCGGCCAAAGGATATTTAATTCTGCGCCCCATCTTTTGGAGGGGGAAGACATTTCCTGAGCGTGGACATGCATCACCGAAGAGAATACAATAGCCACTAATAATATTACTTTTTTCATTCTACCAATATTTAAATTGTTAATAATGGTACGAATGTCGGTGGCTCAAAAAAGAATTTCATTGACCAAAGTCAAGAAATGATCATAGAGGTTATTTTCTTGCCCTGATACGGCTCAAAGTCTCCGGTTTGATGCCTAGGTAGGAGGCAAGCATGTATTGAGGGACTTCCTGAAGAAGTTTTGAGTTTCGGTTTAACAGTTCTTGGTATCTGTTTTCAGGATTATCATGTAAAAAAGAGTCGAGCCTTTTTGCCACAGTCAGGTATAGGTTTTCGGCTATATACCTACCAAGACGTTCGATGTTTTTATACCTGTCATACAGCAAATTCAAGTCTTGTTTGTGGATTTTATAAATTACCGATGGCTTTAATGTTTCGATAAAATGCTCAGAAGGTTTACCGGTCAGAAAACTTCTGTAATTGGTCACAAAGTCACCCGGAAAAAAGAATGCGGTTACTTTTTCTTCCCCTTCCTGTAGATAATAAAAACGGTAAACCCCCTCAGCAATAAAGGCAATGAAGTCGCAGGATTCTCCGGCAAGCAACAAATATTCCTTTTTTGAATATGTTTCTTTTTTGAAACAGGCCGAAAAGTCGTCCCATTCATTGTCAGTGAGAGGCAAAAAATTGTTGAAATATGCTCGGATCTGTTCCATTTGTAATTATTAAGGATTCTTTGACAATAGGAAAGTAGACTTAATAACTCATTTTTTTACAATAGGTTTCCCTACCAAAGGTAGATTGTATCTATGCATTTTCGTTTTTTTGGGATTTGAAATTTCTTCCGCCGTAATCCTTCTTCTCCAGAAGCTGGATATTTTTTAATCGCAATGGGCGCAAAGGTTTCGCCAAGGTTCGCAAAGGATTTTCTTCCCTGTTTTTAGCGGGATGCAATCATCTTCCTTTTCCTTGTTCCGGCTAAAAACCGGAATCGCTGTTTTCTGTTTTAACCCCGAGTTTCGTTCCTCACTCGGGGTAAATAAAATATTTTGATCCTTGTGGGATCTTTCGTCCCTAGTCTCCTTCTTCCTATATTTGTGTCCTCACAAACAATTTTTCTTATTTTGGCTAAAGCCGGAAAAGCTATTGTTTCGCCAATTGACCACCAGCTAAAGCAGGTGGAAATTTAAACCATGGATAGCTTGGCTTGTAGATTTCATTCATCAATATGAATTATTCATTCCTTTTTGAGTTATCCTGCTTCTCCAGAAGCTGGATATTTTTTAATCGCAATGGTCGCTAAGGTTTCGCCAAGGTTCGCAATTGGGATTGATAATTTTTTCCACGGAGGACACAGAGAACACGGAGTGTCATTCATCATTCAGAATTTTTAATTCTAAACACCCATTCCTTTCTTTCTCCGAAAAAATTTCCACGCTTCTATCCAAATAACTCCTAAAAAAGCCAATCCAAGAGAAGTGAGCAACCATTTGATACCAACAGGTTCAAAAT
The DNA here is from genome assembly GCF_977115555.1 of Aquiflexum sp. Lineage (NCBI taxonomy): Bacteria > Pseudomonadati > Bacteroidota > Cytophagia > Cytophagales > Cyclobacteriaceae > Aquiflexum > Aquiflexum sp. The sequence continues at coordinate 2,402 of NZ_CDSBKL010000060.1, read as the reverse complement.
CAAAAACGGTTACTAATGCGGGGACTGTCAATATCAATACCAAAAGTAAAAGCGAAATCCCCAAAACCAAAGGCACAAGTTTATTTGGATAACTCAAGGTCTTCAGGACGGAAAAGTAAAAAGACCTGTTGACCAAAGTCAAGAAAATATTACTGAAAACCAGGGTAGAGAAAATCAAAGTCCTCACTATGGATTCATTTTGACCTGTCTTCATCAGGTAAAAGCCAAAACCCAGACATGCCGCCGTGACCATCAATCCCTGAATCACACTCAAGGAGAGTTCCTTCCAGGAAAAGAAATTCTGGGACATTTTCCGGGGAGGTTTGTTCATGGAATCCGGTTCAATAGGTTCATTTTCGAAGACAATGGAGCAGGTCGGACCCATGATCAACTCTAGGAAAATCACATGAATCGGAGTAAAAATCAAGGTAAATTCCCAACCAAAAACCAAGGGCAACAACACCACCAAAATGATGGGGATATGGATGGAAATGATGTATTGAATCGCCTTTTTTAGGTTTTCATAGATCCTTCTTCCCAAAGCCACTGCCTCAGTCATGTGACCAAGGTCATCGTCCACCAAGACAAGGGCTGCTGCAGACTTGGCCACTTCACTGCCACGCTTACCCATGGCAATGCCGATATGGGCGGCTTTCAATGCCGGACCGTCATTGACCCCATCTCCCGTCATGGCCACGACTTCTCCGTTTTTCTTGAGCGCTTCGACTATCCTGAGTTTGGCTTCAGGAAACATGCGCGCGAAGACATGGGTTTCTTTGACTTTTTGACAAAGACTTGATTCCTCCATTGCCATGACTTCCTCTCCTGTCAGCATGTCTCCTTTTGATTTAAGTCCCACTTGCGCTGCGATGGCTGCAGCTGTTTGGGGATAATCTCCGGTAATCATTTTGACCTCAATTCCAGCTTTATAAAACGTCTTTAAGACTTTTTCTATATTTTTCTTTGGTGGATCATAAAATGCCAACAAACCCAAAAACTCAAAATCAAACTCCTGCTGTGTTTTAGGATAAGTTTCAATTTTTGGGTCCGCCCTGCCTACAGCCAAAACCCGGAATCCCGTGGTGGTAAATTGCTCCACCTGCGCCAATATTTTTTTGGAATCTGCCTCAGATAAGCTACACTGATCAAGCACCCCCTCAACACTTCCTTTGACAGCAATTACTTTTTCCCCGTTCTCTTTTTGGAAAATATGCGTCATGACAGGAGGCTTTCCACTGAGCGGATATTCATGTAACATTTTGGCCCCGGCTCGCTCATCGACAATTGCCAGATTCGCATAAAAATCATGTATGGATTTTTCCATCGGGTCAAATGGAAGGATCTCGGAAGCCCAAAGCGCATATTCCAAAGTCTGACTGAATACAGGTTTGCTTTCAGTAAAATCCTGAACCTCTTCCATTTTCCAATCAAATATAGCACGGAGCTCCATCCTATTTTCAGTCAAGGTTCCTGTTTTGTCTGTACAGATGACAGTGGCTGCACCGAGCGTCTCCACGGTATAAGGACTTCGGGTGATGACTTTGTTTTTGTAAAGCCTGTATGCCCCCAATGCCATAAAGGTGCTGAAAGCAACAGGAATCTCCTCCGGCAAAATCGACATCGCCAAGGTCAGTCCCTGAAGGAGGGCGTTTAATATATCACGTGAATGGTAATAATTGATCCCCCACACCAATAAAAAAGCAATGGCTCCAAAAATGACCATGGATTTGACAAAGCTTTTGATCTGTTCCTGAAGAGGGGTTTTGGTCTGTTCGATCTCCTCAAGACTAGTACCGATTTTTCCCAAAGCAGTATCTTTTCCAACTACCTGAACTTCCGCGACACAGTTGCCTGAATCGACCATGGTCCCCTGATAGATCATCGAGGATTCAGAAGACTGATCTTTGGATACCGAAAGTGACTCACCCGTCAGCATACTTTCATTGACCGAAAAATCATGAGCTTCGATAATCTTGGCATCTGCAGGAATCAGGTTCCCGTCCTCTACCAGGATAAGGTCTTTGACGACGATCTCTTCGGTAGGAATAGTGACGATTTTGCTGTTTCGGTAAACTTTGGCCTGTGGACTTGAAAGCTTTTTGAGTGCATTTACCGCATTTCGGCTTTTGTTTTCCTGGAAAATAGATATCCCTGAGACCAAGCCAATGGCCACCAACATGATGAAGCCTTCGGTGGTTTCGCCAAGAATAAAGTAAACGGAGGAAGCAACGAGCAAAATAATAAACAATGGCTCTTTGATGATTTCGAGCAGAATTCCCCAAATAGGGTTTTTACTTTTTTCACCCATGGCATTACTCCCAAAAGCCTTTCGGTTTGCGATTACTTCCTGGTCACTTAGGCCATTGTATTCCATAATTATCTAAAAATCAATGAAAACCTCA
>NZ_CDSBKL010000059.1:0-15889 GCF_977115555.1 Aquiflexum sp. | reverse complement strand
GGTAGTACAAGCGGGTTTTTTGACCAGGCAGGTGATATCAGACTGGAAGGAAATTTGGAACTTCGTTTTCCTTTCAATAAATACCTCAAGGGAGCGCTTTTTGCAGATGCAGGTAACATTTGGTTGTTCAATGAAAACGAAGCACTTCCCGGAGGTAAATTCTCAAGAAAATGGATTGAGGAACTTGGGGTAGGTGCTGGTCTTGGTCTTAGAGTCGATATTAGTTTTTTTGTATTACGGTTTGATTTGGCAATTCCATTGCGTAAACCTTGGCTTCCCGAAGACGATAGGTGGTTGGATACTTTTTACCTATTTGATAGAGATTGGCGCCGTGAAAACATGGTACTCAATTTTGCAATAGGGTATCCGTTCTAAAATATGGATATATGCTTCGCGATATAGATTGATATATGCCTTTGGCGATATAATTTTTCTCACCATTTCACCTATCCCATTATTTTCAGCGTTTGTTTCTTGGGATTTATTTCAACTTTATTTCTATCTATTTCTACCTTATTTCAATTTAAATATCCTATTTCAATTATTTTCTATTAATATAATTTTTACCTCGTTATCGGCTGCGGGAATACTGCCATGCTTTCATGTCCATCTTCACCGACTGCCTGCACTGCAAAGAAAAAGTTGTCTTTTGAGTAAGGAATGGTGAGGGTGTTTTCTTCGGTATAAAATTTCTTTTCCCAAGTGGATGAATCTGTTTCACGCATCAGGACATAGTATCCTTTAGCTTTTCCTTTTGCAGGCGCTTCCCATCTTAGGGTGGAGGTGTTGCTGAGTTTTCTGACATCGATGCCGACTGTTTGAGGTTCGGAGGGTGCTGAAGCCATTGAATATAGAGATGCCAAATTGATACCGGTTACTTTTCTCATGTATTCAAAATCCACGAATTCCGGCAAATCACCATATTGGATGCCGTTTTCTACCCTGACATTTTCATGTTGATGGTAATAATTTTCGTTCATTTCGCAAACCCTGATGGCTGTAAATCCTTCTCTTGCAAACGGTGTGTGGTCTCCGCCTCTCAGGAATCGGTCGTTTCTATATACCAATTTCACTTCTAGCTGATCGACATACCTTTCTCCGACTTCTTTCATATAACGAGCAAGTTGACGGGACTTACTGTCATTTTCACCGTTGGTATACCTTCTGATGGCAGCCATTTGTTCGGTCTCGGCAGCAGGAACACCCTCGGAAAAGATTCTCACTCTTGTATTGTCATTGATATTTGTTTCAGAAGAATTGCTGTTGCCGATCATGTCATTGTTGAGCATGGCAACAAGATTCCAGTTTTCCTTTTTTGCTTTTTCTGCAAGGTAGGCAGCGCCTTTGAGACCTTGCTCTTCGCCTGATACGATCACAAAAATGATGGTAGAAGGGAATGAAGCTTTGGACATAATCCTAGTCAATTCGATCACAGCTGCTACTCCCGAACCGTCATCGTTGGCACCCGGCGCATCGATTTCTGTATTCATTACATCCAAAGCACGGCTGTCTACATGGGCAGAAATGATAAAAACCCGGTCATCATTCGGGTCAGTTCCTTTCAGGGTTGCCATGACATTGGCAAGTTGGCTGTCTTCTTTGATCCTTCTGCCATCGGCCGGAATGGTAAACCTGTCAATTGTAGCCGTCAAGCGCCCGTTGGATCCTGCTTCAAATGATTTGAAATGGTCTAAAATATATTGTTGGGAAGCTGAAATCCCTTCGTCAGAGTTGCTTGAACTCAAAGTGTGACGGGTCCTGAATCCGGAAAGATCCCTGACATATTTTTCAAGGTTGGTAGCTGATATTTCTTTGACCATGTTTTCGATTTCGGAGTTGCGGTGAACGATTTGTGTTTGCGCGGTAGCGAAATTGAAAATAAAATAAGCAGCTAGGAGGAGAATTCTTTTCATAATTGGTAATGCTCAAGGTGAATGGGTTAAATTTACCTGTAGATACATCAAATTTAAAACAGAATTACATGAACGAATTATTAGTGCCTCAGGAAGGTGAATATCAATCCTATTATACAGGATATGTCAACTGGGTAAAAGGGAAAGATATTCCCGTTTTGCTTTTGGATCAGGTAAGCGAAATCAAGAGATTTTATCTGGAAATGGGCGAGGAAAAAAGCCTTTTGGCTTATGAGCCCGGAAAATGGACTGCCAAAGAGGTTTTGGGCCATATTATAGATACGGACCGAATCATGACATTCAGGGCTTTGTGTTTTGCAAGAGGAGAAAAAGCTTCTCTTCCCGGTTTTGACCAAGATCAATATGTGGTCATTGCTGATTTTAACCAAATCCCGCTTTCGGTGTTGTTGGATGATTTCGAGTTATCAAGAAAGGCATTGGTGTCACTTTTGAACTACCTGCCTGAATCTTCCTATTCCAATACCGGAAATGCCAATGGTTTTCAGGTTTCGGTCCGTGCGCTCTTTCATATTATTGCAGGTCATGCCCAACATCACCTGAATGTTTTGAGACAGAAGTATGCCTGAGTTACTGCCTCGAGAGGAAGGGTAATAAAAATTTAACCTGATGAATTGGGTAAAAATGATTAAGTTTGTAGAATTTATCCAATAAAAAAAAATTAAAAACTATGCAAAGAACACGCGCACAAGAATCACGGGCAGCCATCGAAAAACTCTATATCACTATGAGACACCTGTTTATGAGGGGTTCTTACAAGCCGATGGGAGTTTCCGGTGAGTCGCTTGTTGATTCACTTTTGGTGTTGAGCCCCGAGATTTACGGGCTTTTGGGTGATGATGAAAAGATTGAACTGGATGGGTTATTGTACGTCATGGAGCGACTTCCGAGAGGAATCGAACAATGCCGATATATCAGGTTGATCAGTAGGGAAGGTTATGAGAATTCAACTTTTTCTGCGATCATTCCTGCCAAACGAAAAAGGAATTGCTACAGGGTAGATCAGGATCAGATGTATGTGGAAATGACCCGTGGCCGATCTGATATTTATGACATCTTGACCCACATTACTTTTCTTTATATTGAATCAGAAAAAATCAAATCCAACAGCACAGACCACAAAGGAAGAATAGACCTTAACTGGGAGATGCTGGAAAAAACCGTTGAAAAAGAAGTCAATGGGGAAGAATTTGACAGAGAGGTGGCTTGCTCTTACCTCAGTCATGTAATGGGAAGGACTTTCGATGAAACCCATGCGGCTGTACAAAAATTTGAAACATCCCCCCATACAAGCAGCCTTTTTTCCATAGTCTATCATTTGGGAAAACTCGCCATGGATGAAATCTTCAATGGGAGAGACAGGGAAATTTCTTTTTCTTCCACTTTGAGACAGCGGGTCGGACACCACGTTTACGGTGAACTTTGGGCCAATAACATTAAGTCTGTCTTGTATGAAGAAGGATTGATTGCGAGGCCAATCCACATCATCTCGGCCAATCTCCACAGTGTAACCAATACCATTTATAGTCATCAGGCATTGGGCTTAAATTCCTTTGAGGAAATCGAAAATATAGCGATGGACATCAGTACAGGTGCCAAAAACAACAAAGGAAAAGAAATCTGGAACTTTGCTTTGAAAAATGGACTAATTGAAGTCCATGATACATCCGGCACCAATATCAATGTTCAGGTCATCGACACCGCCAAAATGTCAAAAAACACCCTCATTCCTGGAGTCAAGATAGCAAGTGAAGACAAAAAGAAGCCTGTGATTTTGGTAATGGATTATGCTTTTGGTGAGCAGGCATATGAGTGCTTTGACGAATTGCTCAAACCTTACGACCATATCAACGGGAAATCGTACCCGCTTAATGTCCTCTCAGCCTCCATTATGGGTAAAGCAGGAATCCTTACAGGAAAAAAAGGGGACATCATGATTCCCACAAGCCATGTTTTTGAAGGAACTGCAGACAATTATCCTATTAAGAATGAACTCAAGAAGCAGGATTTTGAAGGTTTTGGATTGGGAGTATATGAAGGAACCATGTTTACGGTTTTGGGGACATCGCTCCAAAATAAAGATGTCTTAAGTTACCTAATGGAATCAAGCTGGCAGGCAATTGGCCTGGAAATGGAAGGTGCCCATTATCAAAAAGCCATCCAATCAGAAAGCAAGATCAGACAAAACATAGGCAAAAACGTCAAAGTTCTTTATGCTTATTATGCTTCTGACAATCCATTGGAAACAGGAAGTACCTTGGCATCGGGCGCATTGGGCATGGATGGTGTCCGGCCAACTTATCTGATTACATATAAAATTTTGGAAAAATTATTTTTATAAAATATTAATTTTATTTTATTGTGTATTTCTATAAAAAACAGAATTTTCGTTTTAATATTTGAATGAATTCTGTTTTTTTATTTTGAATTTATCTTTAAAATACCCACGTGCTCTAAATCATGGTTTAATATGATTTTTATCATGTTTTTATGCGATGTATATCCTCAATTTAGTATCCACAAACAAACACAACTGATTATGAAAAACAGAATTAAAAAAGTATTTCCGATAATATTATTTATCCTGATATCAACACTGCCGGTTCTTAAGGCTCAAACAAAATACACACTCTCACCATCACCTGAATTGAAAATAGACGGAGGATCCACCTTGCACGATTGGACGATGACAACCAATACCGCCAAAGGAGAAGCAATCATGGTAGTGGAAGGCAACCAGCTTAAAAGTATTCAAAGCGCTATTGTTTCAGCACAGGCGGAAAGCCTTAAAAGTGGGACCAAAGGACTTGACAACAATGCTTACAAAGCACTTGACACAAGTAAGAACAAGGAGATCCGGTTTACTTTAAAGGAAATCACAGGTACCGGAAGTAGTTTTCAGGCAAAAGGTGATTTTACAATTGCCGGTGTTACAAAACCAGCATCTTTCCCTGTCAAAGTTACACAAAGTGGAAACAAATTCACTTTTGAGGGAAGCTTTAATACCAAACTGACTAATTTCTCGATTGATCCTCCTACTGCCCTTTTAGGAACTGTAAAAACAAAAGACGAAGTCAAAATATCATTTAAAACAACATTTCAACCAATCAATTAAAACCTTTAAATCATGAAAAAGTATTTTATTGCTGCGATTGCTTTTGTGGGGTTATCCTTATCCACATTTGCCCAAGGACTACAAAGAGACTTACAATTCTGGAGACCTTATGACCAAAGAGGTATCAATGTTTTCGAAACCGGAAAAGCCGATACTGTAGACTATGAAGGAATGAAAGTCAGAATCGGTGGCCATTTTACACAACAATGGCAAAACCTAAGCCATTCAAACACTGCAGATCCTGTATTGAATGCTAACAATGTAAACCTTAACCAATTGATAGACATAGGAGCGGGTACTAACCTTGCTACTGCTAACCTCAATGTTGACGTAGCGTTAGCTGATGGTTTGAGATTAAACCTGATTCTTTACTTGTCTTCAAGACACCACTCAGAAACTTGGGTTAAAGGTGGTTATTTACAAGTTGACAAACTGTCTTTCTTAAACATAGGAAATACAGACTGGTTTGACAAGTACCTGACATTGAGAGTGGGTCACATGCAGATCAACTATGGTGATGCCCAATTCAGAAGAACTGATAACGGTAATGCCATGTACAACCCATTCATTGGCAACTATATCATGGATGCCTTTACCACAGAAGTCGGTGGAGAGTTATTCTTCCAGTCTAATGGTTTCCTTGCCTTAGCAGGTGTGACAGGTGGGGAAATCCAAGGTGGTGTGACTAGACCTGACGATAGAAAACCATCCTTTATCGGTAAGGTAGGGTATGACAAGCAACTTTCTGATGATCTGAGATTAAGGTTGACAGGATCGATCTATACTACCTCAGGTTCTGCAAGAAATACACTTTGGGGTGGTGACCGTGCAGGCTCCAGATATTACTTAGTAATGGAAAACACCTTGGCTTCCACTTCTGCCAATTTCACCTCAGGACGTATCAACCCAGGTCAAACAAATAACATCACAGCCATGGTATTCAACCCATTTGTCAAATTCAAAGGTTTGGAGTTCTTCGGTAACATTGAGCAATCTAAAGGAAGGGCTGCAAATGAAACTGTAGATAGAACATGGAATCAACTTGGTTTGGACTTGGTTTATAGATTTGGAAGAAATGAAAAATACTATGTAGCCGGAAGATATAACGAAGTAAATGGTCCTTTGGCAGGTTCAGGATTGGATGTCAGCCTTGACAGGATTCAAATTGGAGGTGGCTGGTTTGTCACCAAAAATGTCCTAGCCAAATTGGAATATGTACAGCAAAATTACAGTAACTTTGCTTCTACAGATATCAGAAATGGTGGTAAATTCAATGGCCTCATGATTGAAGGCGTAATTGGATTCTAATTTTAAAAAAGTATGATGCGTATCCTTCTAGTTCTGATTTTGATTCTTTTGAATCCCGAAGTAAAAGAGAGAGAGGTAATTGTTACCAAAAAGATGATCACAGTAAGTGGTCAGACCTCGATCGGCGGATTCAATTGCGATTACTCAAAAACAGGATTGAAGGATACGCTTTTTATTGACTTTGAAGGGCCGGCAAAGGAAATGGTTTTTGACATCCCCGTCCGAGATTTTTCTTGCGGAAATTTTTTAATCAACAAAGACTTTAGAAATACGGTCAAAGCAGATAAACATCCGACGGCAAAAGTTAAAGTGCATAATATCAAGTCTAATTACGGATATTATACCTGTGATCTTTCAGTTACTTTGGTGGGCAAAAAACTTGAATTCCCATCTTTGGAGTTGAAAAGAGTGCCTGAAGGTCTCCATGCCAATTTGATTCTGAGTTTTGATGACCTCGAGTTGGAAGCGCCAAAAAAAATGGGAGGATTGATCAAAGTGGAAGAAAGATTGACCTTGGATTTTACCCTTGGATTTTAGAAGCGAGGTTAGGCCGCTTACTTTTTCAGCCATATCTTATAATCCCAAAACTTGCTTTTCAAGATATTTATAAAGCTTAAGCTACAAAAAGGCCTGTCTTTGTTTATGATTTTGAAGGTTGGGTTCAGCGCTTTTTGGATTTCAAATAATGCTCAAACGGATTTTTTTGATGCAATATCCACTTTTGGTGATCAAATGGAAAGCAGGCTTTTTAGCGCCAAATCCACTTTCTCAAAATCAAATTTTCTGACAGCTTTATCCATTTTTGCTTCGATTTCATGCGTGCAAAGATTGCCGATACTTCCTTCATGGGTATGGGCAACTTTGTTTTGAACAGGATGAAAATCCCCATTTTCAATATCCATTCCTACTTTCTTATACGCATCTCGGAAAGGCATGCCTTTCAAAACCAAATCGTTGACTACTTCCACACTAAAGGCATGCTTGTAAAAAGGGTCAGAAAGGATGTTCTCCTTTACTTTGATTTCTTTGAGCATAAATGTACTCATTCTTATACAATCCATTAAGGTACCGACACCCGGGAAAATTGCTTCTTTAAGCAACTGTAAGTCTCTATGGTATCCAGTTGTGGTATTGGTCAGCATCAGGGAGATGGTGTTTGGAATGCCTTGAAGCTGATTTGTTTTTGCCCGGATCAATTCGAAAACATCCGGGTTCTTTTTATGAGGCATGATGCTGCTTCCAGTAGTCAGATTATCCGGGAAGGTTATGAATCCAAAGTGTTGGTTCATGAATATGCAGACATCTGCCGCCAATCTGTTCAATGTTCCCGATAGTCCTGCTATCGCAAATGCTATCGTCTTTTCAGTTTTTCCACGGCTGTTTTGGGCGTTGATGACATTGTGGTGAAGATCCTCAAAACCCAACAACTCAGTCGTCAAAGTTCTGTCCAAAGGAAATGAAGAACCATAACCGGCCGCTGAACCGAGCGGGTTTTTATTGGAAAGGCGATAGGCTACCTGCAGTAGATCCAAATCTTCGGTGAGTCCTTCGGCAAAAGAACCAAACCACAAACCGAAAGAGGACGGCATTGCCAATTGGGTATGGGTATATCCCGGCATCAGGTCATTTTTATGTTTTTCCGAAAGTTGGATCAATAAGGCAAAGAGTTCCTCGGTGGCTTCAACGATTTCCCTGATGGCTGCCCTGTAATACAACTTCAGATCCACTAGGACCTGATCATTGCGGGAGCGTCCGCTATGCAGTTTTTTTCCAACTTCCCCAAAACGGTGCGTCAATAAAAATTCCACTTGCGAGTGGACATCTTCTACCCCTTCTTCGATTTTGAATAGACCTTTTTCTATTTCCAGGTATATTTCTTTCAAACCGGTTTTGAGCAGATCCAGGTCCTCAGGTTTCAAGAGACCGATTTTTTCCAACATGATGGCATGCGCCATGGAACCCAATACATCAAATGGCGCCAATAATGCATCAAATTCAGGATCTCTGCCGATGGTGAATTTTTCAACTTCAATTTTTGAGCCTGTATTTTTTTGCCAGAGTTTCATGGTTGGTAATTGAGTTAATGGTTAATCAGTAAAATGGTTATTGGTTAATTAAATTAGGTTTTTCCGGAAGAATTTGTCCACAGACCATAGTCGATGGCCCACAGCTGCTAATTTGGATATTCAAAGCTTATTTTAATTGGCTTTTAAGGACGAAATGGCAAATACATTTTCATTAAACTTGGTCAGGTTTGTAAGAAGTATTTTTCAAGTAAAGCAATGTACCCTTGGATGCCTTCTTGGATTTCTTTTAAATAAATGAATTCGTCTGCGGTATGTGATCGCGCTGAGTCCCCAGGTCCGATTTTGACTGAGGGGAATGGAATCAAAGCTTGGTCCGAAAGAGTAGGACTGCCATAAGTTTCCAAACCCAAGATTTTCCCTACTTTCAATATTTTATGTTCTTCCGGTACTTTTGAGGAATTTAACCGGAGCGATCGGGGAGTCAATTCAGCTTTAAGGATATCTCTCAATTCAGCAAATGCCTCTTCCAAAGTATAGCTGTCAGTGACTCTGACGTCAAGGGTATAGGTACAGGTATCTGGGACAACATTATGCTGGGAACCTGCTTGAATGATCGTAGCTGAAGCCTTGGTTTTTCCGAGATAAGGAGATTCTCTTTTGAATTGGTATTCCCGTAATTTATTCAAATCATCCAGAGCTTTGTATATCGCATTTTCACCTTCTTCTCTTGCAGCATGTCCTGCTTTTCCTTTTACGGTAGCATCGATGACAAGCAATCCTTTTTCTGCTACTGCCATCTGCATCAATGTAGGTTCACCGATGATGGCAAGTTCCAAATCCGGTAGTTCATTTAATATGCTTTCGATACCGTTTTTTCCTGATATTTCTTCCTCAGCAGTAGCCGCCAAAATCAGGTTATAGGGAATGTTTTTTTCGTAGAAATGACAAAAAGCCCCAATCAAACTTACCAGGCAGCCGCCAGCATCATTACTTCCCAAACCGTAAAGTTTACCTTCATCCTTGACAGCTTTAAATGGGTCTTTGGTATAACCTGCATTCGGCTTGACTGTGTCGTGGTGTGAATTTAGGAGAACAGTAGGTTTGTTAGGGTCAAAATATTTATTTAATCCCCAGATGTTATTTCCTTTCCTATGGGTTTTGATGTTTCTTTTTTCAAAAAATCCTGCTATGATATCTCCTGTTTTTTCCTCTTCCCTGCTCAAAGAAGGTGTCTCTATCAAGAAAACCAACAAGGAGACAGCATCTTCAAGAAGGGAATTGATCTGGGGATTGGAGTTACTCATCTTTCAATTTAAAATTTAAAAGACCATAAGTCAGTATAAGTCGTAGCGGTGTTTTTCGATGGTGGTACCCGAAAGTTTTCCTTTTGCAGCCAAAAGGAGATTTTCTGCTTTTCCGATCCATACAAAGTTGACGCCTTTGTTCAAAGCCGCAAAAGCATTGTCCAATTTTGGGATCATACCGGAGTGGATGACGTTTTCTTTTTTGAGCTCCGCGTAGATTTCCTCATTGATCATGGGGATGATAGAGTTGTCATTGTGTTCATCTATCAGTACACCCGATTTATTGAAGCAATAATAGAGATTGACTTTATGGTTTTTGGAGAGGTTGGTGGCAAGCTCTGAAGCGATGCTGTCGGCGTTTGTGTTGAGTAATTGGCCTTTCTTGTCATGGGTAATGGCGCAAACCACCGGAATGATATCCTTGTCCAGGAGCATTTGGATCAGGTCTACATTTACATCTTTAATGTCTCCCACAAATCCATAATCGATGGTTTTCACAGGTCTTTTTTCCGATCTTATGAGGTTTCCGTCAGCACCTGTCATGCCAATGGCGTTTTGTTTGAGCCCTTGGAGTTTTGCCACAACTTGTTTGTTGATCAGACCTGCATAGACCATGGTCACTACATCAAGCGTCTCTTTGTCAGTAATCCGTCTTCCGTCTACCATTTCGGGCATGACGCCAAGGCTTTCACCAAATTTGGTGGCCATAATTCCTCCTCCATGAACAAGGATTTTCTTTCCCGGAAATTTGGAAAAAAGGAAGAGAAACTCTTCCAACTTTGCCGGAAAGTCAATGACATTTCCTCCGATTTTGATGATGCTGATATTCATGATTTAATTTAATAGGTTTGATCTTTATGTGTTGCTCCCCTATATAGGAAGCCAAAATTACTTCTGATCCAAAATATGGCTGATTACAGACTGTGCTGCGAAAATTCTATTGTTGGCCTGCTGCATGACAAGGCTTCTACGTCCGTCTAATATTTCATCAGATAATTCCAGGTTTCTCCTCACTGGAAGACAATGCATGACTTTGGCATTTTTAGCATGTTTCAAATGCTTTTCAGTCAACATCCAAGAACTGTCGGTATTCAGGATTTTTCCATAATCATTAAATGCTGACCAGTTTTTGACATAAACAAAATCTGCACCTTCTAAAGCCTCTTTTTGATCCAAGACGATATTTGCTCCTTGGGTAAACTTTTCGTCCAATTCATAGCCAAAGGGATGGGTAATAGTCAGCTCATGTCCACATCCAATTGCCCATTCTGAGAATGAATTTGCGACTGCATGGGGAATGGCTTTGATATGTGGAGCCCAGGTCAAGACCACTTTTTGCTTTTTGTTAGAATCTCGGTTTTCTTGGATAGTAATCATATCCGCCAGGCTTTGAAGTGGATGCCTGATGGCGGATTCAAGGCTGATAACCGGCTTGCCGGAATATTTGATGAATTGGTTGAAAACAAAATCTTCCAAATCTTCTTGCTTGTTGGTCAAGGTAGGAAATGCCCTGATCGCAAGGATGTCAAAGTATGAACCCAATACACCTGCTGCATCCCTGATATGTTCCACTGTGCCCTTGTTCATGGTGACGCCTTCCCGCATTTCCAATGCCCATCCTTCTTTGTCCATGTTCATGACTATGGCTTCCATCCCAAGTTGCTGTGCCGCGATCTGCGTACTTGCCCTAGTTCGGAGCGAGGGATTCAAAAAAATGCATCCTATTCTTTTTCTTTGACCTTTTGCCTGATCGATCCAAGGATCACTTTTATAATGAAGTGCCTTTTGGATCAATTTTTCTGCGGTGGCTTTATCGTCAAATTTGGTGAAGTGCATCATTTTGTTCAGTTTCAGCCCAAAATCAATGAATGAAAAGGGACTTTTATTTGAAATTAATTCAAAATTTTCTTTAGACTTTCAATAAACGAAGATAGCTCATTCATTCCAATATTTAAAGGTGGGAGCAAACGAATGGTCTGTTTTCCTGCTGAACTGCCTGTGAATATTTTGTATTTGCTTACCAATTCAGAACGAACGGGAGCTGCATCTCTATCGAGGTCCATGCCGATCATCAATCCCTTTCCTCTGACTTCAGTGACACCCTGGATTTTATTCAGATCAGAGATCAGGTATTCTCCCATTTTCTCAGCGTGCGGCATAAGATTTTCGGATTCAATCACCTCGAGTACAGCCAATCCAGCAGCACAAGCCAAATGGTTTCCACCAAAGGTAGTGCCCAAAAGTCCATATGATGCTTTGAAATCAGGATGGATAAGTACTCCTCCGATAGGAAACCCATTTCCCATTCCTTTGGCCATTGTAATCAGGTCAGGAACCAAGCCCTCAACCCATTGGTGGGCAAAGAATTTTCCTGTTCGGCCATAACCGGATTGCACTTCGTCAAGGATCAGTTTTGCACCATAAGTTTTTGCCAATCTTGAAACCTCCAATAAAAATTTAGGGGAAGGAACATGGATGCCGCCGACACCCTGAATGCCTTCTATGATGATTCCTGCAATGTTTCCGGCTTTCAACTGGTTTTCTACCGCTTCAATATTTTCCCAAGGAAGGATAAATACATCAGCCCTTTGGTTGAAAGGAGCTACTATTTTTGGATTGTCTGTCAAAACAACGGCACCGGAGGTCCTGCCGTGGAAGGCGCCCGAAAAAGAAATGAATCCTGATTTTCCTGTTGCGAAAGAGGCTAATTTCAGTGCATTTTCGTTGGCTTCAGCTCCAGAGTTGCAAAGGAATAAATTGAAGTCAGGATATCCTGACATTTCCCCTAATTTCTTGGCTAACTGTTGTTGGATAGGAATATGAACAGAGTTGGAATAGAAAGTAATTTGGTCCAATTGCTCCTTTAATCTCTGGTTGAAATGAGGATGGCTGTGCCCGATGGAAATGACCGCATGGCCGCCATACAAGTCTGTATATTCATCTCCTTTTTCATCCCAAAGTTTTGCCCCAAGCGCTTTTACGGGGGTGACATTGATCAAAGGATATACGTCAAATAGGTTCATGGTCGATAGGTTAGAAAGCGATACTTTTTAAATGCAGCCCGGTAGTTTCTTCCAATCCAAATGCTATGTTGAAATTTTGGACTGCTTGGCCGGATGCACCTTTAAGAAGGTTGTCGATGGCAGAATAGATGACCAATTGGCCCTTTTCTTTTTTGAGATGGATGATGCATTTGTTGGTGTTGACTGCCTGCTTCATGTCGATATCCTGATCAGATACATGTGTAAACGGTGCATCATAGTAGAAATTCTGATATACTTTTTCGGCTTCTTCCAATTTTCCATCGAAAGGGAAATAAGCGGTGATCCAAATCCCCCGTGTGAAATTTCCGCGGTAAGGGACAAAAAGCAATTCCTGATTGAATTCGGTATTCAACTGACCAAAAGTTTGTTTGATTTCTTTCAGGTGCTGGTGGGTAAATAATTTATACACAGACATATTGCCTGTTCGGTAGCTGAAATGACTTGTATCTGCTAATTTCTTACCGGCACCGGTACTTCCTGTAATCCCCGATATCTGCACAGTATTTTTAATCCAACCTTTCGCAACCGCAGGTGCTAAAGCCAATTGGATCCCTGTCGCAAAGCAACCGGGATTGGCTATTTTTTTGGCAGTTTTGATTTTTCCATTATTGACTTCAGGTAAGCCATAGACAAATCCATTAGTCTCATCCCTGAAATCTGTACTCAGGTCAATGATGACTGTATCTGAAGAAAACGAATGACTTTCTAAAAATCCTTTGGTTTCCCCATGAGGAAGGCCCAAGAAAACAGCTTCAATACCTTCTATTTCCGCTTTGTCTGTAAAAACCAGCTCCGTATCTCCGATTAGGTCTGGATGGACTTCGATTACTTTCTTGCCTGTTTGGCTGTTGCTGTGTACATACACCAAGTCGCAGGCAGGATGGTGAACCAAGAGACGAAGCAATTCCCCTCCGGTATATCCTGCTGCCCCGATGATGGCTGTTTTAATTTTCTTCATGGTGATTCACTTGGTGAAAGATAGCGGTTTGGTTTCCAAGGATTCTTGTAAATCCTTTGACATCCTCTCCGGTATATCCTTTGTTCATTTCTCCATAGCTGCCAAACTTGGAAGCCATCAGGTCATGGGACGATTCAATCCCTACTAGTTGGAATCGATAAGGGAAAAGAATGACTTTCACTGTACCTGACACAAATTCTTGGGTACTTTCCAAAAACGCCTCCATATTTCTCATGACAGGATCAAGGTAATGGCCTTCATGTAAATGATTCCCATAGAATTCTGAAAGTTGATTTTTCCAGAATGTTTGCCATTTGGTCAATGTATGCTTTTCCAATAACTGATGGCCTTTGATGATGATCAAAGGAGCTGCAGCTTCAAAGCCGACTCTTCCCTTGATGCCGATGATGGTATCGCCCACATGTATGTCCCTTCCGATGCCATACGGTGCTGCAAGTTCTTGAACCTTCAAGATGGCTTCCACAGGATTTTGAAACCTGATACCATTGACTGCATTGATTTCTCCTTTTTCAAAACCTATAGTCAGTTCTTCAGCTCCTGTTTTGTTGACTTGTGTCGGCCAGGCTTCTTCGGGCAAAGTTTGGTTGGAACTCAGGGTTTCTTTGCCGCCGACAGAAGTTCCCCAGATTCCTTTGTTGATCGAGTATTTTGCTTTCTCAAAATTCATAGTAACTCCATGCTTTTTGAGGTAGTCTATTTCTTGCTCTCTGCTGAGTTTGAGGTCGCGGATGGGGGTGATGATTTCAATGTCAGGGACAATGGTTTGGAAGATCATATCAAAACGCACTTGGTCATTTCCCGCTCCTGTGCTGCCATGTGCAACTGATTTTGCTCCGATTTTTTTTGCATATTCAGCAAGGGTCTTGGCCTGAAGGATTCTTTCTGCACTGACTGATAGGGGATAAGTGGCGTTTTTAAGGACATTTCCAAAAACAAGAAATTTCAAAACCTCTTGGTAATAGGTTTTGGTTACATCCAAAGCTGTGAAGGAAGCTACCCCAAGTCCATTTGCACGGGTTTCAATTTCCAGGAGTTCTGAATCTGAAAATCCACCTGTATTGATCAATACAGCATGTACTTCATATCCTAGGTCCTTGGATAAGTGAAGGGCACAAAAAGTGGTGTCCAATCCTCCACTATACGCTAATACTATTTTTTTCATTATGAATATCTTTTTTAAGCCGACAAATCCGACTTTAGGTTTAAAATATACTTAAGGTTTTGTCTTTGGTTTTTTTGATATTGAGCATGACGTATTTTTTCAATCTTGTCCACCTTTCAAACAATTTTATATTTTTCTTGAAATCCGTCCTTAAAGCCACTTCTTCTACCTTTGCTTTTTTGGATGGGTCATAGAGCATGGCTGTGCAAAGGCAGTTTTGTCTGTTTTTGCTTTTGAGGATTTCCACATTGACACAGCTGTTGCAACCTTTCCAAAATTCCTCGTCGTCGGTGAGGTCGGAGTAAGAAACTGGTATGTAGCCTAAGCTAGAATTGATCTTCATGACAGCAGCGCCAGTGGTCAGGCCAAAGATTTTAGAATCCGGAAACTTGGCACGGCTGAGTTTGAATATTTCATTTTTGATCAATGTGGCCAAGCCATATTTTCTGAATTGGGGAGCAACGATCAAGCCCGAGTTGGCGACAAATTTACCATGTCCCCAAGCTTCAATATAGCAAAAACCTGCCCAAGTACCTTCCTTGGTCAATGCAATGACCGCTTTGCCTTCCTGCATTTTGGTTTTGATGTATTCAGGAGAACGCTTTGCAATGCCTGTCCCCCGTGCCTTGGCCGATTCTTCCATTTCGGTGGTAATGGTCTCAGCAAAGACAATGTCCTTTTCTGTGGCAGGTCTTATAATAAATGAAGGAATGTTTTCCATTTTGTCCAATTGGGAATAAATGAATGGTTATAAATCTCTTTCGAGCTTTTGAATGTAATGACAGATTGAGCGTGCTATTGTAGGTCGTCCACGTAGGACACCAAAAATTAGGTCAGGGATGTCACCCTGAAGCTGTTCCTAAACCTCCTCAATGGAGTAAAAAATGGCATAGCAACACCTGACAAGAAGAAAGTCTTTGTCTCTGAAAGGTTAAATGCTATGAAATTTAGGTTTGACATGCTTTTTGAAAACGTGTGCAAATGTGAAAAGGTTTGAAACAAGATGCAAGTAATAATTT
>NZ_CDSBKL010000058.1:0-15994 GCF_977115555.1 Aquiflexum sp. | reverse complement strand
GATGAAGCCAAAGCTTTTTATTTGGAACAAATGACGCTTTTGAAAGAGAGAGGAGCGGAAGGAATGATAATGGGTTGCACCGAACTACCGCTTCTGATCAAACAGGAAGAAACGGATTTTCCCTTGATTTCTACCACACAGCTGCATGCACAATTGGCGGTGGATTTTATTTTTAGCTGAATAAAATTTAAGCAGGAAAAATTAACTTTAAAAAAGGTCTGACGGCTTAAAGCCATCCGACTGGTTTTGGCGTCTTTGCAAGAACAAATTAATCCAGCTTTTGGAGATGTAGGATAACAGAGACATTTGCTCCAAGTCTTTATGTCTTGAAGATTTTACTTTGTGCCTCCGTGTCTTCGTGGGTACAATTCTGAGAACCTTTCTTTGCATTTTGGCGTCTTTGCGAGAAGCAATACTAATCCTGATTTTGGAGAAGCAGGTAGCAGCCGATTTTTGACAGAATTCCCTACCAAACATAAACTTTGTAATCCCCTTTAGCAGTCCTTCCAATAATCCGCCTTATTTTTGAGCAAAAATTTGGAATGGAAATCAAAGATGCAGTCAATGTCCTCAAGGAAAAGGGAAGAATCAGGATCAAGGATGGTCATGGTACTATCTTGGAATTGGTTGCCCCGAAAAGCTGGGATGCTGCAAAAGATGACAAAGAAGGCATTTTTCTTTTTTTTGATGTATTCCAGATCCGGAATGTGGCAGAGCAGTTTTCTGAAGTGTCATTGGATATCATAGACTACGCCACCAAGCCGACGATATACCACACCCCTGTCAACAGGATTTTGAAAAACGGACCGGTCCTAGAAGGAAAGGTCAAATTCTCAGTGATCAGGAAAGAATTTTGGAACAAGCTGTTATTTGCTTTTTCCCAACCTTTGATCTTGCAGTTCAGCAAAGCCAAAGAATGGGATATGGTTACAGAGGACTTTTTCCCACTTTTGAGTGCAGGTACCAAAGAGATGTTTTTGAGCCCCGATGGGGACGTCAAAATAATTAGAGCATGAATTTCAAACCCCAATTAGACCAATTAGAAATATTCAGCCGCGTCGGACGGATTGCTGATGAGTTAGGATTAGAAACCTACGTTGTCGGCGGGTATGTCCGTGATCTTGTTTTGAAAAGACCAAGCAAGGACATTGATTTTGTGTGTGTGGGAAGTGGCATCTCCTTGGCAAAAGCAGTGGCTGACAGCTTTGAGGAGCATGTGCCGCTGTCGGTTTTCAAAAATTTTGGTACGGCAAATATCAGGTTGGAGGATTGGGATGTAGAGTTTGTAGGTGCTAGGAGAGAATCTTACAGCCACGATTCCAGAAAACCTATTGTGGAAGACGGTACTTTGCAGGAAGATCAGGAACGCAGGGACTTTACCATCAATGCCATGGCGATTTCGGTCAATTCCCATAATTATGGAGAATTGATGGATCCCTTTGATGGGATAGGAGATATAAAAAGGAAAACAATCAGGACGCCGACCGATCCGATCATCACTTTCTCAGATGATCCCCTAAGGATGATGCGGGCGATCCGTTTTGCCGCTCAATTGAAATTTGACATCGAGCCGGATACTTTCCTTGCCATTGTCCATGATGCACACAGATTACAGATCGTATCAGCTGAAAGAATTATCGACGAACTCAATAAAATCATCCTGACAGAAAAGCCTTCCTATGGATTCAAGCTGCTTTTTGTGAGTAAACTGTTGCAGGAGTTTTTTCCCGAAATGGTAGAACTTCAGGGTGTTGACTCGGTAGGAGATAAGTCACATAAGGATAACTTTTACCATACGCTGCAGGTATTGGATAATATTTCACAGGTTTCAGAGGATCTGTGGTTGAGGTGGGCTGCCATTATGCACGATATTGCGAAACCTGCGACCAAGAGGTTTAATGAGAAAGTAGGATGGACTTTTCATGGCCATGAAGACAAGGGCTCAAGAATGGTTCCGGGGATTTTCCGCAGGATGAAACTGCCTATGGACGATCGGATGAAATACGTACAAAAGTTGGTCAGACTGCATCTAAGGCCGATTTCTTTGGTTTCGGAGAAGGTGACTGATTCTGCTGTCCGTAGGCTGCTTTTTGATGCGGGAAATGACATTGAGGATTTGATGAAACTCTGCCGCGCAGATATCACTTCCAAAAACAACAACAAGGTGCAACGGTTTTTGGCCAACTTTGACAAGGTGGAGGAAAAGATGAAGGAAGTGGAGGAAAATGACCAAGTCAGGAATTTTCAGCCACCTATTTCCGGAGAAGAAATCATGGCATTGTTTGACCTAAAGCCCTCAAAAGTAGTAGGCGAACTGAAAGAAGAGATCAAGGAGGCGATTTTGGATGGACAAATTCAAAACAATAAAGTAGAAGCTATGGACTTATTATATAAATTAGCCGCCTCTAAAGGATTGAAAACGATTTAACAATAAGAACGATGAATAAAATAATGATGATGGTGGCTTTCATGATGATAATCGCCACTGTGAGTTTTGCCCAGGATAAACCTGTAGAAACTGAAACAAACCTAAAAAGGAATGAAATTGACAAAAAAATTTACCAATTGGCTTTGCGATACAATGATTTGGCTGTTGCCCGGATGAAGCTTTTTGAATTGATAGAAAGAAATCCTACCAATATTACTTACCCGGAAACGCTGACATCACTTTATTTTGAAGGAGGACAATACACTTCTGCAGCGGTATCTGCTTTGGATATTTTGGAAATGAATGACAAAAGCCTAATTGCCCTTGAGGTAGCGGCCAATTCATTGGAGCAATTGGGGGCATTGGACAAAGCACTTCCTAATTTTGAAAGACATTACCTACTGACCAACAACCTGTTTAGCCTTTATAAAACTGCATACATGCAGTATTCACTCAACAGACAGGAAGAGGCGTTGAATTCCATCAACATGTTGGTAAAAGCACCTAAATCCTCTGAAGAAAAAGTAGGTTTCCCAAAAAATGACAACACCACTCAAGAGGTCACACTTAAAGCCGCTGCGCTAAATCTTAAAGGGATGGTATACATGTACCAGAAAAATAAGCCGGAGGCAATTGCTGCTTTGAATCAGGCTTTAGAGGTTCAGCCGGATTTTGAACTTGCAATCGAAAACCTGAAGGAAGCCAACAAAATGTAATCCATTTGATTTGATAAAACCATAAACAACAAAGCCAAATAGACTCTATTTGGCTTTGTTGTTTTTTTATTTGAAGGACTTTATCTCAAAATTTTTTGATTGAATGGAAAAGGATTTCCATCAATTCCTCTTTGTTCTTCGAAATTCTGATTTTGGAGCCATCTTCAAGTTCTACCAATCCACCGTTTGTTTTTAGGATTTTCTTGATGTAAAGTGGATTTATAAGGTGGGAATGATGGATTCTTATAAATCCATTTTTGGTCAAGACTTTTTCTATGCTTTTCAATTGTCTGCAAACTAGGATTTTACGGTTATCCTCATTGTAGACTATCTCAGAGTAGTTCCCTTTTGCTTCACACCTGATTATTTTGTTTACAAAAAGGAACTCATGGCCCTCCATGGTGGGGATGGCGATTCTATCATTTTGATAATCAGTGATTTTTTTAAGAGGAAACTGTTTTTTGCCTGATCCGATTTTTCGGATGTCAGTCCTGTTAATAATATTCTGGAATAATGGATTTGTTTCAGGTTGCAATCCAAATTGTAAATCGATTTCCATAAACTAGGGTATTTGACGGATGGAAAATTCCAAAAAATATACCTTGAAAACCATACCCCAAAAGGAGTATTTTTTAATACTGATTTTCTACGATGAAGTTTATAATGTGAATTAAATTTAATCTTATCAAGTTGGTTTTTTTCTCCTTAATTTAAAATTAACATAACTTAAAGTATTATATATCAATAGGTTAAATTGTTTTTTTTCAAGCATTTCATTTTTTTTCATTAACAGTTTATTCTTCAATTGTTGCCTTTTTGATAATGCAAAATAATAGGCAGACTATAAGTTGACCTATAGTTTTGTGTTTTAAAAAAATAACATGAATAAAAAACTTACTGCTTTTTCACTCTTGTTTTCCCTTTTGTTTTCTTCCTGTCAGCGACAGACTGACACTAATCATATTGTGATTGAAAATAATGAGGAAACTGTCAAGCCTGTATACATAACAGACTCAGTTATTCACGACACTGATGATCCTGCTATCTGGATCAACCCAGCTGATCCATCTCAAAGCCTGATAATCGGAACCGATAAAGACGCAGATGGAGCATTGTTTGTATTTGACCTGAAGGGTAAAAAAATTGATTCTCTAATAGTCAGAGGACTGCAAAGACCTAACAATGTGGATGTTTCCTATGGATTGAAAATGGGCGAAAGTGAGGTGGATTTTGCTGTAACCGGCGAGAGAATGACTTCCAAGCTCAGATTTTATTCACTTCCAGATATGAAAGAAATGCAGGAAGGAGGAATAGAGGTGTTCGTGGGAGAAACAGCAGAAATGTACCGGGACCTCATGGGTGTGGCTGTTTTTCATGATCAGGTAAATGGAAAACACTATGTCATCGCAGGAAGGAAAACAGGACCAACTGACGGAACCTATTTATGGCAATATGAAATCAAAGGATCCGAGAAAGGAATCGAACTTGAATTGGTCAGGAAGTTTGGGAAATACAGCGGCAGCAAGGAAATCGAATCCATCGCTGTGGACAATGAATTAGGCTTCATATATTATTCTGATGAAGGAGTGGGAGTCAGGAAATATTTTGCCGACCCCGCCAAAGGAAATGAAGAGTTGGCACTTTTTGCAACTGAAGGATTTACCCAAGACCACGAAGGAATATCCATTTACAAGCTTGATGAGAAGACAGGTTACATTTTGGTTTCCGATCAAGAGGTCAACCAGTTCCATGTTTTCCCTAGAGAGGGGGCTTCTTCCAATCCCCATCAACACGACCTGATCACTATCCTCAAAACTTCAACGATTTCAAGTGATGGCTCAGAAGTCACAAGCTTCCCCTTAAACAGCACCTTTACCAAAGGAATGTTTGTGGCCATGTCCGATGACAAAACCTTCCAGATTTACAGATGGGAGGACTTGGCCGGTAAAATCTTAAAATCAAAAGAATAATAAAAAACTAACCAAATTTCATATGAAAAAACAATTACATTATATTTTAATGCTGGGCTTTTTCCTGTTTTCAGGAGAAATATTGGCCCAGGCTACTTTCAGGGGAAAGATTATTGATGATCAGAACCTTTCACTTCCAGGGGCAAATATCATCCTTGAAGGAACCAGCAAAGGTTCAGTTTCTAATCAGTTGGGGGACTTCTTCATTCAAGGAATCCCGGCTGGGAATTATACGGTTACTGTGACTTATCTGGGTTATATTTCTTTGACAAAAGAAATCTCCCTGCAAGACGGTCAGACTTTGGATATGAGATTTCAGATGATGCCCGGAACCTTGGAAGGCGGCGAGGTCATTGTGTTTGGGGATAGACTTAAAGGCCAGGCAAGGGCTTTGAACCAGCAAAAGACAAATTCAAACATCACTAATATTGTTGCCGCAGATCAGATTGGTAGGTTCCCAGATGCCAATATCGGTGATGCTATCAAGAGGGTTCCCGGAATTACCATGCAAAATGACCAGGGAGAAGCCAGAAACATCATCATCAGGGGAATGGCACCTGAGTTGAATTCTGTCATGATCAATGGGGAAAGGGTTCCTTCTGCAGAAGGTGATAACAGAAGGATTCAAATGGATTTGATACCTTCTGACATGATTCAGACAATTGAAGTAAACAAAAGTGTGCTTCCTGACATGGATGCTGATGCTATTGGAGGTGCAGTAAATCTGGTAACCCGAAAGGCACCCAACGGATTACGGGTTTCGGGTACAGCTGCTACTGGCGTAAATCTTTTAACGAACAAACCTATCTGGACAGGAGGATTGATCATCGGGGACAGGATTGCCAATGACAAATTAGGAGTGATTTTTTCAGGTTCATACAATAACCATACCTTCGGTTCTGACAATTATGAAGCTCAATGGGCGGAGACAGATGATGCCAATAATCCTGTAGTGGTAAATAACTTTGACTTGAGAAAATATAATGTACAGAGGGTTAGAAGGTCCGCTTCCCTGGCTTTGGATTATGATTTCAATAAAAACCACTCCATCATATTGAACACAATGTACAATTGGAGGGATGATTGGGAAAACAGGTATAGATTCAGAGTAGACCGTACAGACAGGCCTTTTGAATCCGGAGAATTTACCCAAATTGAAGACAACCTTTTTCAGATGAGAGGAAGGACTGCCATTCAGACAAAAGGTGGGATTGATAATGATAGGGTTAAGAATGCACGTCTTGAAGACCAAAGGGTAATCAATACCACACTTTCAGGAAGTCATATTTTTAATAAACTGAAAATGACTTGGAACGGAACTTACGCCAAAGCTTCCGAAGACAGACCTAATGAAAGATATATCACACATAGAAGTAATGCTGATGTGATTTTGGATATCAGGGATCCTTTCAAGGTTCTGACCACTTTGGTCAATCAGGATGACGAATTGGGACTGGGTCTGAATGAAATCTATGAATCCAACAACACTACATTCGAAGAAGATTTAAACGGAAGGGTGGATTTTACTTTGCCTTATGCGGCTAATAAAGGTATTTTGAAATTTGGAGGAAGGGTAAGATCCAAATACAAAGAAAGAACGGATTCCTATGATGTCTATGACCCTATCGTTGATCTTGGCCCCGGAGGAAATAATTTGGGATCGCTTCCTTATTCCTTTCAAAATGACAGGGTTTTTCTCAACGGACCGCAATATGTCCCCGGTAGATTTGTGGACAAAGAATTTTTGGGTGGA
The DNA here is from genome assembly GCF_977115555.1 of Aquiflexum sp. NCBI lineage: Bacteria > Pseudomonadati > Bacteroidota > Cytophagia > Cytophagales > Cyclobacteriaceae > Aquiflexum > Aquiflexum sp. The sequence goes on along the minus strand of NZ_CDSBKL010000058.1, from coordinate 9,127 downwards.
TTAGATCTGAAAAATGAATCCCTGTTTGATTATGAAGATGCAGTGTCAGAATACATCACAGGTAATTATCAGGCCTCTGAAACCATTACAGCAGGTTATGTGATGACTGATTATCAGTTCAATTCAAAGCTATCAGCAATTTTTGGGTTGAGATTGGAAAATACCAACCTCGAATACCGTGGGTATGAATTTGATGAGGATGAGGAGACCTATAACCAATCGGCTACAGTTTCTGATAATTATTCAAACTTTATGCCTGGGGCCCATTTCAAATACGACATCAATGAAAACAGGATTGTAAGGTTTGCTTGGGCGAATACCATTGCGAGACCAAATTATTTCGACTTGGTTCCATTTGCAATCTTTAGCCCTGAAAACCAATCACTTCAAAGAGGCAATCCAAACCTGGTTGCTACTACCTCAATGAATTTTGATTTAATGTTTGAAAATTATTATGAGTCTGTAGGTGTATTCACAGCTGGAGGTTTTTACAAAGATGTCGATAATTTTATCTATCAAAATACCCAATTGAATGTCGTTGATCCTCAATTTGGACAGCTGATAGAATTGACAAGACCCGAAAACGGAGGTACAGCAAGTGTTTATGGTTTTGAGACCTCCATACAGAGACAGTTTGATTTTCTACCTGGCATTTGGAAAGGCCTTGGTATTTTTGCCAATTATACTTTTACTGATTCAAGGACTACAGGAATTGAAGGAAGAGAAAATGACGACCTCAAATTGCCTGGTACTGCAAGAAACATGTTCAATGCTTCCTTGTCTTTTGAGACTGAGAAATTGGTTCTTAGGGTATCGGTCAACCACGCGAGTGGTTATATCGACGAAGTCGGCGGATCTAATTTTGAAGATCTGTACTATGACCGTCAGACATTCTTGGATGTCAATGCCTCCTATGCATTTACAAAAAACTGGAGAATATTTGCTGAAGCCAACAACCTGACCAATCAACCATTGAGGTACTACCAAGGCATCAGGGAAAGGACTGCCCAAGAAGAATATTACAATGCCCGAATCAATTTTGGAGTGAAGTTTGACTTATTTGATTGAGTTTGAATTCCTCTCAAAACAAAAAAACCTCCGAACTCTGGAGGTTTTTTTGTTTTATTTTCCAGCTATAAATCATTTACAAATTAAGCAAGTAACCATTAACCAAATAACTACTGACCCAATACCAAATCCTAAGGCTTCAAAAAGAACCTCATTTTTTGCTTTCCGGTACTTCCGAGTCCTACATAGAATTTGATGGCCCGCACATTGAATTCAGGCGTTTGCCATTGGATATTGACACACTTGTTTTCTTTGGCGACTTCACGAATTCTACGCATGATTTCCGCGCCGATGCCTGTACTTCTGCATTTTTCATTCAAAAACAGGCAATCCATATATAGAAAAGGTGCAGCATCCCAGGTTGAAAAATCAATCGTGAACGTTGTAAAACCTTCTGCTTTTCCATCGATTTCGACAATCCAACAATTTAGTTTTTTGGTTTTCCCAAAAATAGCCTCTCTGAGTCCCTCTATTTTTCCTTCGGGCGAATACTCTGATTTTTCATGTTCGGCATGTGCCGCACAGAGTTTTACCAAGTCGGTTAAATCTTTCTCTTCGCAAGGTCTGATGATATAGTCCATGGGTTTTTATAGGGTTTGTACAAAAGAATTTTAGCATTGGAAAAATGGCTAAAAAATTTGACTTCTCTAAAAAAGGAATGATAAAATCACTGTAAAAACTGATAGCTGGGTAAAACAAAAAAATAAAACATCAATCCTGTAAGGACAGAGGCGATTATAAAACTGATCCCTAGAACCCTGCCATAATGTTTGATTTTATGGGTTTTACCATCTTCCCCTTTGATATTTGAGTAGCCTCCCGGAATGTATCCCTGATACAAAGCGAGGACTGCCAAGAAATAGGTCGACAACAAGAATAGTATACTGAAAAAGAAATGGGTCATTTCAAAGGAACTTTGTATTGACAAATTATGAAATTGAAGTTTTTTATTTCTGAAATTTTGGAATGGTAACGATTTGTTAACCTTCAGGTGATTGTTTCTTCATATCTGGAAGGAATTTGAAAATCACAAATAGCATAATTATTCGTTTTAAAAAGGGTTTAAACCTTATATTTGGATTTAGCAATAACAATCAAAATTCTAAGTCCATCAAAAAGTTTATTAGGATATTTTTAAAAACTTTAGGCATCACAATAGCGGTTTTATTGCTTTTGCTGGTTGGGCTTTTCTTTTTTATCAGGAGTCCTTGGGGACAAGATATCATTGTACAAAAGGCTACCAAGTACGTTTCCAATGAAACTGGGACAGCCGTCAGTATAGACAAGCTTTTCATCACTTTTGGAGGAAACATTTTCCTAAAGGGACTTTATCTGGAAGATTTGCAGGGAGATACATTGGTTTATTCCAAAAGCCTTGAAACGGGTATTGCCTTTATGCCTTTAATCAGGGAAGGAGATATCAATGTTTCCAAAATAGAGTGGGATGGTTTGGTGGCCAATGTCAAAAGGGATTCCTTGTCAGGGGATTTTAATTTTAGTTTTCTGATTGATGCATTCGTCAGTCCTGCAGATTCCACAATAGTTCAAGAACCTGACAGTGTTGCGGCATTTCCAAATCTTTCTTTTGGACCGATTGACCTTAAAAATGTCAGGCTGCAATACGGTGATCAGGTTTTGGGGATAAATCTTGCTGCCAAATGGAATGAAATCCGCATTGATTCAGATATTTTGGATCTGAACAAAATGGACTTTGGGATCCAAAATGTCCTCATTGACCAAGCTGACATCACTTACCTCCAAACCCACGCTTTTCCTCAATCTGAGGGAGTGGATACACTTTCTAGTTCCCCTTTGCCATTATTGGTACTGGACAAAGTAAAAATCCAAGACAGCAAAATTGAATATACCTCCATTCCTGATGGCATTTCCACAAAAATGGATATCGGGCAATTTTACCTTTCTCTTCCGGAAGCCAATCTGGAAGAAAATAAGATCCTGCTGAAAACACTGTCCTTAATTGATTCCAAAATAGACCTGAGATTGAGTCCTAGCCCAACTATCCAAAATGCCGAATCAAATCAGGAACAAGTTCCTTTTTCATGGCCTGAGTGGTGGATAGAAGTTGGTTCGGTCAACCTTGAGAATGATGAAATCAACTTTTTTTCAGGTGAAGAAAAAATTCAACGAGGGGTATTTAATGCGGGCGCGATCAGCATTTCGGATTTGAATTTTGAAGCCCATAGCATTTTTCTGAAAGACCAACAGACGCAAGCCGTCATTGACTTGTTGTCTTTCAAAGAAGGAAGCGGATTGTTACTTGAAAGTCTGGAAGCCAAATTGGAAGCTGATGATAAAAATATAAAAATCGAAAAACTTGATGCAAAAACAGCGAAATCAGCGCTATCAGGAGATTTTTTGATTTCCTACAAAAGCATGGATGGATTGATCAACAATCCTGAAAACTCAGGATTTGAAATCCGGCTTCAGGATTTTGTGACAGATGCCTCCGAAGCGCTTTATTTTGTACCGGAACTGGCAACCGAATTCTATTTTAAGGAATTTACAAGGAATGGTATTACAGCTTCAGGTGATGTCTCAGGTAGTCTGGACAACCTGAGAATCCCAAAATTTAACCTTAATTACGGCAGAAATACGAATCTGACAGTCAGGTCAGCAAGGATAAATCACCCCACAGATTTCGAAAAAATGGATGTGGATATTCAGGAATTTACTTTCTCTACCAAAGGAGAAGTTCTTGAAGCATTTTTGGAACAGGGAGCCTATGATTTGCCGGAGGAAATTAAGTTGTCCGCAATGGCAAAAGGAGGTTTGGATGATTTTATGAGCGATTTATCCTTGGAGACGAGCGATGGTAATATCCAATTTGATGGAAGAATTCAGGATGAAGGGCGGTATTTTGTCCAATCTACTTTGGAAGTCAAAGAATTGGATTTGGGAAAAATCCTAGACTTACCGGATTTAAAGCCAATCAGTTTGGTGTCCAATATGAATGGTAGCGGTACGGCACTATACAATGTGGAAGGATTGATGGAAGTTGATTTCAGCCAATTGGCCTGGGCGGATGTTGATTTATCAGAACTGGGGTTGGAAATTTCCGCAAAAGATACCGTCGCCACGCTGCAAATGGGTTTTGCAAAGGAATTTCTTGATTTTGATTTAAATTCCTCCATCAAGATAGACACGGTCTCTCCGGACCTGAATTTTTTGCTCGATATCAGAAATCTCAATACAATGTCTTTTGGTCTTACAAAACAAGATATCAAGACTAGGTTGAAAGTCTCCGGAAACCTATCCGGAATGCTGGATGGCTATTTAGCCGACATAGAGATTTCAGATGGTTTTATACAACTTGAACAAAGGGAATTTCCAATAGGATTGGTGGAGCTTGATGCCAAGTTGTCTGATCAAATATCAGATATTCGCGTTCAGTCCGATTTTCTGGAAGGTTTTTTTACAGCTAACAGTTCCTTTGGCAATCTTGCACTTTCCATGGAGGATTATTTTAATCTGCTGATTGTAGGCAAAACAGATTCCCTTCAGGTATTGGATGTAGTGGCTGAGTCTACTTTCAAATTTCATCCTACACCATTTATTGACCAACTCCTCTTGGCTGATATTGACGAGATGGATACCCTGACGTTTGAATTTGGATATAATTCTTCTGACCAAAATATCCATACAAAAATCCGAATGCCCCATTTACTATATCTAAACGCCAGACTTGATACTTTCAAAATGGATTTAAATGGGGATTCTGAGACTTTAACCTTTGATGTGGGATTTGACAGGTTGTTTTATAAGCCTTTTAATATGGGTAAAACGCAACTGCACTCTGATTTTGAGGACCAAAAGGTAAACTTGGCTTTCAATTCCCAATACCAAGGGGATACTATTATCAATTTTGAGTCCGAGCTAACCAATTATGGGGATACATTGGAAATTCTTTTTTTGCAAAATAACCTCATTTTCAATAAAGAAAACTGGGATATTCCTCCGGACAATCTTATAACTTATGCTCCTAATTCAATTAAGTTTCAAAATTTTGTTTTTTCAAATACAGATCAATCCATTGAGATAAAAAATGATTTTTCCGGATTGGAGGAAGAACATCTTGGATTGGACTTTGATAATTTTACACTGCAAACAATTATTGGGTTTCTTAATCCTGAAAATCCACTTGCACGTGGGATTGTAAATGGAAACCTTATTGTAGCCAATCCTTTTGGAGCAATCGGTCTATTGGCTGACTTGGGCATAAAAGATTTGGAAGTGGTCGATATTCCTCTTGGGCTTTTGGACATTGAGGCAAAAGCCATGAGCCTAAAGGAGTATGATTTCAAACTTGCTCTCAAAGAAGGAGAGATTGACTTGGATATTTTCGGATCCCTTTTTGCAGATTCAGTGAGAACAAATCTTGATTTGGATGTTAAGCTCAATGCTTTCCAAATGTCTCTTTTTGAATTCCTTTCTGAAGGAGCACTGAAGGAGCCTAAAGGCTATTTAACTGGAGATTTTAAGGTGGAAGGGACTGTTCAGGATCCTATTTTTAATGGAACGGTTGCATTCAAAGAGGCCGGCTTTTTGGTTAGTCAATTGAATACAAGTTTTGTTTTTCCTGACGAATTAATAAAAATGGATAACCAAGGTGTATATTTCAACAACTTCACCATCAAGGATGCCCAAGGAGATGCTTTCGTCACCAATGGGAAGTTTATCACCGAAAACCTCGCTGATATTGGCTTTGACCTGAAATTTAAAACGGCAGGATTTCAGGTTATGAATTCTACCAAAAGCGACAGCGACCTTTTCTTTGGTAAAGCAAATATAGACCTCGACCTGCAAATAGGTGGAACAGTTTCCCTGCCTTTGGTTACCATGAAGCTTAAGGTAAATGAGGGGACAGAAGTGAGTTTTATTGTCCCTGAGGACAGGCTGGATCTTGTCGAACGAACTGGAGTCGTGATTTTTGTAAATCATCAGGATCCTTATGACCTCATGTACCAAAGAGAAGGTGATATGACCACAAAGGGCATCAAGGGGTATGATGTCAAAGCCAATCTGCAGATTGATCCCAATTCGGTATTCAACCTTATCGTCGATGAAAGAACCAATGACAACCTCAAAATCCAAGGGGAAGCTGATCTAAATATTGTCATGAATCCCAATGGAGATATTTCTATGTCCGGAAGGTATCAAGTAAAAAATGGACATTATGAAATGAACCTCTTTGGACTTGTAAACAGGCGGTTTGAACTTGCTCAGGGAAGTACTGTGATCTGGAGAGGAGATCCTTTGGATGCCAGTCTTGACTTGACAGCCATCTATAATGTAAGGACTTCGGCCGCAGAACTGATGCAGGCACAGCTCAGTGGTACGGACAATGATACCAAGAGCCAGTTTAGACAGGTGCTTCCATTCATGGTATATTTGAATATTGACGGGCAGCTATCAAAACCTGAGATTTCTTTTGAACTTGACCTCGCAGAACAGGAAAGAGGTGCATTTGGGGGAAGTGTATATGGTATGGTCCAACAAATAAATGAACAGGAAGATGAATTGACCAAGCAGGTGTTTTCTCTGCTTGTTCTCAATCAATTTCTCCCTATGGTTGGTAATGACGGATCGGGTGGAGGTCAAGTCAACCTGGCAAGATCCTCAGTAAGTCAGGTCCTTTCAAGTCAGCTCAATGCACTTTCCGGAAAGCTATTTGGTGATTCGGGATTCTCCTTGGATTTCAATCTTGATTCTTACACCGATTTCCAGACAGGTGCAGCCCAAGACCGTACCCAGCTAAATGTAGCCGCCAAACAATCCCTGATGGATGACCGCTTGGTAATTTCCGTGGGAGGACAGGTGGATGTGGAAGGAGGAAACCAGGAAATGAATCAGGGAGATGCATTATTTGGTGATTTAAGTGTTGAATATTTACTGGAAAAAAGAGGACAATGGAGGGCAAAAGCTTATCGCAAAAACCAGTTTGAATCAGTAATTGACGGACAGTTGGTAGTAACAGGAATATCCTTAATTTTCAATAAAGAATTCAATGCCTTTAAGGAAATATGGAGAAAAAGTAATCAGAAAGCTGTAAAAAAAGAGGACAGCGACATTGTGGAAGATCCGGAAGAAATAAAAGAAATTGAAAAAACACCTCAATATGAATAAGCTAATTCCGACCATATCGGTTTTTTTTCTTCTACTTGGGTTTTCTTGCGGAGTCAAAAAGTTTATTCCTGAAGGTCAAACGCTCTATACCGGTCACGAATTGAATTTGGATGCAACATTGACCAAATCCGAAAGGTCTACCCTACAAACTGAGCTTAACAATCTCATAAAGCCCGATCCAAACGGAAAGTTTTTGGGAATGAGGTTTGGCTTATGGGCTCATTATAAAAGCAGCAAAGAAAAGCCCGGATTCATCAATAGATTTTTGGGAAAAAGATTTGGAGAAAAGCCCGTTTATCTCAGCAATGTGCAGCCGGAAAGAACTACAGGAATCCTTTTAAACAGGTTGGAAAATATGGGTTATTTTTATGGGGTTGAAAATTATGAAATTGTTGAAAAAGGAAAATTCGCAAGAATTGAATATACCCTGAAATTCAGTGAGCCCTATCGTCTAGAGACGTATCAGCTTCTGGGAGATTCTCTGGAAATCATCCAAGAAATAAAAAATACCATTGACAAAACAGCTTTGATAAAGGGGAGTAAACTTGACCTAGATGCTTTGAAAAAAGAAAGGGAAAGGGTGGATTTGGACCTCAAAACCAAAGGATATTATAATTTCAATGCTGATTTACTTGTCTTCGAAGTAGATACCAATCAATATGAAGACAAACGATATGACCTTTACTTAAGACTCAAAACAAATACACCTGTTAAATCTAAGTTTCCATATACCATCCATGATATAAAGGTATTTCCAAATTATGCGATAAATGAGGTTATAACAGATTCTGATACAGTAAATATAAATGGCATAGATATCATTCAATCTGAAGAGGTATTTAAACCGCACTTACTTGAAAAGTATGTTCTCTTTAAAGAAGGAAGCAAATTTGACCCTCAGATTTCAAGACAAACATCAAATAGACTTTCTTCTATCGGTAATTTTAGGTATGTCAATATTTCTTTTGAAGAAACAGATAGTGTTAGAGGCGAGGATGGTACCTATCCGCTTAATGCCAGAATACTATTATCACCGCTTAATAAAAGGGCTTTGCGGGCAGAGGTTCAGGGAGTCACTAAGTCAAACAGTTTTGTCGGTCCTGCCTTGATTTTAAACTTCCAAAACAGGAATTTTTTTAATGGAGGGGAAGTTTTTAACCTAACGGCAAATTTGGGATATGAATTTCAAATACTTTCGGGGGAACGGGAAGCCCAGCAATCCATTGAATTGGGTTTCCAGAGCTCCTTGATTTTTCCGAGGGTGTTATTTCCTGGTCCTGTCAAAGACAGATTTAAACTAGCAATTCCAAAAACAAAAATAACCGCAGGTGTGGAATACCAAAACAGGACAGATCTATACCTCATTAATTCATTCAATTCCTCTTTTGGATATTTTTGGAATATCAATAAATACATTTATCATGAGCTTAATCCCATCAGTCTCAGTATCGTAAACCTGATCAGCACCACACCAAAGTTTGATGAAATATTGGAATCTAATCCTTTCTTGAGAAGAAGTTTTGAGCAGCAGTTTATATTGGGAATGAATTATACATTTAACTATAACCAGCTTGTAGACGTCTATCGAAAAAACGCCATATACTTTGGGACCACGGTAGACCTTGCAGGTAATTTTTTGAAGGGAATCAACACTATATTCAATTCTGATAATCCTGGTTTTGCTTTTGGTCTTGAATATGCCCAATTCATCAAAAATGATGTTGACCTTAGGTATTATCACAAATTCACAAAAGAAACTATGTTTGTCACCAGGCTTTATGGAGGAGTTGGTATTCCTTTGGGCAATTCTGTTTCACTCCCATTTGTGAAACAATTCTTTTCGGGTGGACCTAGGAGTGTGAGGGCTTTTAGAATCAGGTCTTTGGGTCCAGGTACATTTATTCCCGAAGATGCT
>NZ_CDSBKL010000057.1:0-16036 GCF_977115555.1 Aquiflexum sp. | reverse complement strand
GATTTGGGAGTGTACCTGGAGCTTTTCATAAATCCGCTTGATATGTGTCCTTACCGTTTCCAAGCTGATCTGCAGGTCGGAGGCGATCAGTTTGAAGCTGTTGCCTGTTGCCAAAGATTTCAGGATTTCTTTTTCCCTTACGGAAAGCTGGTAATTTTCCTGTGGTTTTCGGAGCTGCATCTCAGAAATGATAAGACGGGCGATAGATGGACTCATGGGTGCGCCTCCTGACAATACTTCTTCTATGGACTGTACCAGCCTGTCAGAAGCATTTCTTTTCAATAAATAACCGTTGGCACCGGATTGCAGGGCTTCGAAAATATGGCCTTGGTCATCAAATACCGTCAGCATGATGATTTGGGTTTTCTGATCTATTGCTCTGATTTTTTTGACTGCCTCTACCCCTGTGATTCCGGGCATTTCGATATCCATCAAGATCACATCCGGCTTCAAATGAGTAACTTCCTTGGCAACATTTTTGGCGTCTCCAAATTCCCCGACCACCTCATATTCCTCTCTCAATCTCAGTAAATGACATATGCCTTCCCTTAGGTCTGTATTGTCATCATAAATCAAAATTTTGGTAGGCATAGGGGTTCTATTTGAATGTTAAAGCTATCGATTGGGAAATCGAATTACAATACCCAAATCAGGGGATATGGACTTTGAAGTGGATGGAAGTCCCTTCTCCCTTTTGTGAATTAATCGTCAGATTTCCATAAATCTGCTCAGCGCGCAGCCGCATATTCCTTAGTCCGTTTCCTTTTTCTCCTGATTCATGGATGTCGAAACCCTTCCCATCATCTTTGATCGAAAGGTGAAACCATTGGTTTTTGCATCCGACTTCTATCTCTACATTTTGTGCCAAACTGTACTTGGCGCAGTTGTTTACTGCTTCCTTAAAAATCAGGTAGATATTTTTTCTGATCATCGGGTTGATCTTTGATTCAAAATCTTCCTCTTCAGATTTGAACCTAAACAGCATTTCCTGTGAATCAAATACCTCCGAAGCAAAATCCTTCATCTTCAAAATCACTTTTTGCACACTGTCATTTGATGGATTGATAGACCAAACAATGTTAGAAAGGCTATCCAAAATCGACTTGCTGTTTTCCTGAATTTTTTGAAGCTGTGTGGCGACAAGGTTTCCGTCATCGATTTTGAGCAAAGCGATCCTGCTATTGATGTCTATGCTTGAGAGTGTGGACCCGAGGTCGTCATGCAGGTCCGAAGAAATCTGATTCCGCAATTCCTGTTCTTTGAGTTTTTGACTAAGCTGATACCTGTTGAAAATCAGGTAGGCCAATATGATTCCCAAAAGAAAAACGGCAACCACAAAATATTGCAGCTGCATCCTCCTGCGGGACTTGCTGCTTTCAAGGTCAATATTGGATTTGAGCAAAGCGATTTCCTGTTGTTGCTTCTCAGATTCAAATTTTTCCTTGAGTTCAGCCATTTTCTGCAACTGCATCTGATTGGCGATACTGTCTTTTAATTGAAGAGATATCCCGAGCTGTTTGGTCGCTTTTTCCCACTGACCTGTTTTTTGGTACAAAGAGGCCAATTCCACCGAAGCATCATATTGGTAATTGGTAAAACCAAGGCTGTCACTTACCGCAAATGCCTTTGAAAGGTAATGGTCTGCTTCTGCAAATTCCCCTAAGGCAACTTGTGTTTTGCCTACAACTATGGCCTCATAGGCTACATCGGCCATGTTTCCAAGTTGTTCAAAAAGCCGGTAAGCAGCCACGTATTCTCCGAGAGCGGAGTGGAAATCCCCCTTCTGATAATGGCTGTCCCCAAGATGTTCCCGAATCATGGCAAGCTGATAAGCATTGTTTGGTTGGGTTTGGGCCAGCGAAAGACATTTTTGGAGCACTGTCAGGCTGCTGTCGGCAAGGTTCATTTTCCGGAGGAGGATGCTGAGGCTTATGGCTGTATTGACCGATCTCCTCATATCTCCGAGTTTTTCAAATCCAACGATGGCTTGGTTAAAATAGGAAACAGATTTCTCCAGATCACCCAGTTCTCTGTATAATATACCCAAAAGTCTTTTGGTATCAGTCTGAAGCGGCTGGTCACCGATCTTCTTGGCAAGTGCTTCAGCTTCTAGTGCAAAATCCAAGGCATCTGCAAATCGCGACTGCTTGGTCAAAACCTCCGACATGTTGATGTTTACCCTTGCCACATCAAAGTCTGAGGAAGTGCTTTGAAAGAGTTTCTTTGCTTCTTGAAAAAAAACCAGAGAGGAATCCATTTTCCCTTGATGCATGAAAACCCACCCCAAGGCATTATAAGAATTAGCCGTTCCATTGGTAAATCCTCTCTTTTCAGATTGCTTCAATACATAATTCGCGATTTGGAAGGCAGAATCAGAATTGACTGAAGCAAGTTCAAAAGCAGATCTTGCCTTATTGAGCAAAACAGAATCCGGTTCCTGAGAAAAGGAATTCAAAGCCAGACAAACAAAAAAAACAATCGGCAATAATACTTTATACATAACAATACATAAGTTGCAATGATATTAAATGTATGAATATTTCATTTTTCAATCCAAAAATTCTATATAATATCATTTTTAGAAGCATTAAACCTGTACTATCACCATACAAAGATTATAGCTCTCCAAAAAAGAAAATTGATTTTTGCAAAAACCATATGCACGAATTCCCCAAATCAGCTAGTTATTTGTTAATTTAGCCATGATGACAAAATCCCATTTTCCATTTGATATCAATTGCGACCTAGGTGAAGGTTTGCCAAATGATGGGATTTTGATGCCTTTTATAGACAGCGCCAACATTGCCTGCGGAGGGCATACCGGAGATGAAAAAAGTATTGATACTGCTATCCATCTTGCCAAAAAAAACAGTATCAAAGTAGGAGCCCATCCCTCTTATCCCGACAGGGAAAATTTTGGCAGAAAGTACATGGCAATGGATCTCAAGTTACTTCGCACCGTCCTATTGAAACAAATCCAATTTTTTGAAAAAATCTGTCATCAAAACGATGTTTCAATGAATCACATCAAGCCCCATGGTGCTTTGTATAATTTTGCTGCAAAAGATGACCTGACAGCATTTACGCTAATCCATTTGGTGGAAGAATATTTTCCCGAGGCCTATCTTTATTGTCCTGCTGAATCCTTGATGGCAGGTATGGCTATTGAAGCAGGTATAAAAATCAAAAGAGAGGTTTTTGCTGACAGAAGCTACAATGAGGACCTTTCTTTGGTGGACAGGAGCAAGCCAAAGGCCTTGCTTACCGACCCACAGGAAGTGATAGAACATGTGGGATGGATGGTTTACGAAAAGAAAATCAAAACCATTTCGGGAAATTTTATCCCTATGGAGGCAGAGACCATTTGCGTTCATGGAGACAATCCATCTGCCATTGAAATATTAAAAGGTATCAGAGCACATTTTGTTCAATAAGATATGGAGGTCAGGATTTTTAGGATTCACAGCAAATTGATAGAACTGGTCTGGCCAAAAGAAATTTCGAGTGAAACCTTGATGGAACAGCAACAGGTACGGCAGTTTTTTGAAAATGAATACTCCGATGGCATCAGGGAAATCAGGATGGGTTTCAATACCCTTTCCATGAAACTCAGGATAGAAATCACCGAAGAGGATTGTGCAGATATCCTCGAAGAGATCAAACAGTTGCCAAAAATCCTCAGCACTTTCTCGTTCAAAATCTGGAAAATCCCTGTTTGTTACTGCACTGAATTTGGGAGAGATCTTGAAAACCTCTCTCAGCTCCATCAAATCAGCCCTGATGAGATCGTAAAACTCCATTCTGAAGCCTTCTATACCCTACATTTTTATGGATTTTTACCGGGATTTATGTATTTGGGAGGTTTAAATCAAAGACTTTTTACACCGAGAAAAAAATCTCCCGAGCGGTCCATGCCTGAAGGAACAGTAGCAATCGGAGGACAACAAACAGGAATTTATCCTTCCGAAAGTCCCGGGGGATGGCATGCGATAGGAAAATGTCCGGTGAGGCTTTTTGATATTAGAAAAGAAATACCGGTAATTCCTTCTGTCGGGGATAAAATAAAGTTTGAACCTATTTCAAGAGATGCTTTCGAAGACATCCGACACCTTTCCAATCAAGGACTCTATACCTGGCATCATGATTAAAACTCCTGCTTATATCCATTTTGTCCAGCCGGGATTACTGACCACCGTTCAGGACCTTGGAAGGTTTGGTATGGCGATGTACGGAGTACCATATTCCGGGGTGATGGACAGGTTTTCAATGACCCAGGCCAATTATTTGCTTCAAAACCAGTTTTTTGATTCGGTTTTAGAAATGGGAGGTCCCGGTGCCAAGATGGTTTTTGAAATGCCCACCAGAATAGTTTTTGCCGGTGCAGACGCAGATATCTATCATAATGAAAAACCTGTAAAAGCAGGCAAAATATTGGACATCATGGAGGATGACGTCGTTCATATCCGTAAATTCAGAAAAGGGCAATGGCTTTACATGGGTATTCAGGGTGGTTTTGAGTCTGAAATCGCAGCTGAAAGTAGAAGTTGGTATCCGGGCGTCACCCCACAATCTCGAATAGAAAAAAGTGATTCCATTTGCTACCTCTCTGAGGAGCGCTACTATGAGCCGTTGAGTTCTCATGCTAAAATGAACCTCAATTGGTTTAAACATGGAGAAATCAAAGTTTTTAAAGGTCCTGAATGGGAAGAATTACCCAAGCTTACCCAAAACAGGATCATGAAGAAGTCCTTCACAATATCCAATCTGGTCAATAGGATGGCTTACCAACTTGAGGAAACGATAGAAAATGAAGTAGAACCCATCCTGACCGCAGCAGTTTATCCGGGGACTGTTCAACTGACCCCAAATGGCAACCTGATTATTCTAATGAGAGATGCCCAGGTAACAGGCGGATATCCAAGGATTCTGCATGTTGAAAACAATTCTCTCAACATCCTGTCCCAAAAAAGGCCGGGAGATAAAATTAACTTCAGTATGTAGAAAAAACTTCCATTCTATATTTCCATTCCATATATTAAAGTTTTTAAACCAATAATCTTTCAATCATGAACACACAGCTTGAAAAGCAGATTTTAAGTCAGGGCATGTCCCTCGAAAACGCCAAAGAACAGCTCAAAAACTTTAAAGAGGGATTCCCATTTTTACCTATCGAAAGGGCCGCTACCATTGGTGACGGGATCAAATTGCTGACCGATGCAGAATTGGCCCATTTCCAAAAAACCTATCCCGAAAAAGCAAAACAGAAGGAAGTGGTCAAATTCGTCCCTGCAAGCGGCGCAGCGACAAGGATGTTCAAAGACCTATTCTCTTTTGTGGAAGGAGATGGAGACATTGACAAAAGTAAATTTGTGGAGAAATTCATCAGTCAGATTGAAAAGTTTGCATTCTATGAAGACCTGGATAATACCCTGAAGAAAGAAGGGACAAGTATCAAGGAAGCTTTAGCAAATAAAGAATACAAAAAAATCATTTCAGCCCTTCTCAATGACTCGGGTTTGGGTTATGGAAACCTCCCCAAAGGTTTATTGAAATTCCATAAATATAGCGACCACAACAGGACTCCTGCATACGAACACCTTATCGAAGGATGGATGTATAGTCTGGGAAAAGACAATACCATTAGGCTGCATTTTACGGTTTCCCCGGACCACGAACCCAAATTCAAGGCGTTGATTGCTGAAGTACAGCCTAAGCTGGAAAAAGAATACGGTGTCAAATTCGATATCAGCTATTCCCAACAGAAGAAATCCACCGACACGATTGCTGTGACGATGGACAATGAGCCTTTTGAAGAAGAAGATGGCAGCATATTGTTCAGACCTGCAGGACATGGGGCATTGCTTGAAAACCTGAACGATATCGATGGAGATGTGATTTTCATCAAAAACATTGACAATGAAGTTCCTGACAGGCTGAAGCAGACCACCAAGGAATATAAGATTGCAGTTGGGGGGTTGTTACTTGAATTACAGGAAAAAGTCTTCGAAGCTTTGAATAAGCTGGATCAAAATGCGGATGAATCAGCTGTTTCCTTTGCTGAAAAGGTGGTTACCGCATCTTTGGGAGGAATTTTACCTGATTCTTACCATGGAAAAAGTTTGGTTGAAAAAGGAAAATACCTCCACCATAAACTCAATAGGCCTTTGCGTGTTTGCGGAATGGTCAAAAATACCGGAGAACCTGGAGGTGGACCTTTTTGGGTGAAAGAAGATGACGGTTCGCTTTCCTTACAGATCGCCGAAACTGCCCAGATCGACCTTTCCAATCCAAAGCATAAAGAGATTTTCTCTGCCTCTACTCACTTCAATCCTGTTGATCTGGTTTGTGCAACCAAGGATTACAAAGGAAATAAATTTGATTTGTTGAAATTCAGGGACATGCGGACTGGTTTCATTACCGAAAAATCTAAAAGCGGACGCGACCTCAAGGCATTGGAATTGCCGGGATTGTGGAATGGCGCCATGGCGGGTTGGAATACCGTTTTCGTGGAAGTGCCTTTGATTACCTTCAACCCTGTGAAGACTGTCAATGATTTATTGAGAGATGAGCATCAGTGAGAATTGAGACTGGAGATGTGAGATTTGAGATAGATTCCATGAAAATAAAAAGGATTCCAAAAAAGAAGTGAAAGAAAAAGCCATGATGAAAATCATGGCTCTTTTGTTTAAATTGAGTTGGCATAAAACCTACTGAAATGAACTTATCGAAACCTCATTGAAAGAAACCCAGATATTAAATCACAGATGGAAGAAAAATTTTCATCAAATAATTTTCGGGGTTTTAAAGTCTCATATCTCATATCTCACTTCTCCCATCTCATTAAAAAAACTTAGATTTCTTCAGCTGCTCTTCGAGATAAATTTTTAGCTCTTCACCTTCTACCACCTTGATTTCGCCGGGTAAGCCAAGGATAAAACGCGCCAATCCTGGTAATTGGGGCACTTTTCCTTCAAAATAATATTGATTCCGGTTTTTGGTGAATGTAAATGGCTTGGCATCCGGATATTCTTCAATCATCAATTGGTAAGCCTTTTTGGTGAGTTTGAGGTGAACGGGAAACTGACTCTTTCCCGAAAACCCAAACAATCCCTGCTCCAAAGGCTGATGCAAGGATTGATATCTGAATACTTTGGAAGTCAGTAAAACCTCCCCTATCCTTTCGATTTTGAACATTTTCATCTCCTTGCTTTCTACTTCCAGCGCATAGATGGAATCAAAATTTTTATTGAAGGCCACAGGTTCGACCAACCTGTCCGAAACAGAATCCGAACTCATTGAATAATAATCCCTCAAAATGACCTGGTTCCGGTCTTTGATCGCATGAGAGATGAGGTCAACAAAAACCCCAAGATTGGCATTGAAAAGCTGGTTGACACTTTGTCTAAAATCTGAGCGGATATTGATCTTTTGCAGGATGGAATCCTTAAGGAGGTTTTTTTGGCTGCTTTTGTTGATCAGTTCATTCATAAAGAGGATTTCTTCCTCATTAAAAGTTCCAAATACATGCTCAATGGGAATCTCCACCCTATCCACAATCCTGAATTTTGAATGCTTCTTTTCGATTTCAAACCCCAAAGCTTCCAATAACTTGAAATAACGGTAAACAGTCCTTGAATCTGTATCCAATGATTCAGCCAATCTATGTACGTTTTTTCCGATATTTCCCCTCAAAAGATTGATGAGTTTAAAAACCCTGAGTATTTTTTGCTGCTCTATAGTATTTGCCTGGGCCATAAGATTAAATTTATAGCCAAAAGATACTGATTTTAGTGATTAACTAATTCCTCATTGACACATAATGTCCCAAAAAAACAACAAATCAAATTATTTCATAATTGGTAGCTTGTTCCTGATAGGCTATTGGTTTTTGGGATATGATGGCATTACCTTCTCTGATGATGTCTATTACATGCAGTTTGGAAGGGATTTCTGGAAGGGATTGGAATTAGAGGACAGCAGCCATTTTACCGAAAGATGGGGAGCCTACTTATTTTCAGGACTCTTCACTCATTTGTTGGGATATTCTGACAGGTTGGCTTCTATACCTTCATTGATTTCTTATTTGACTTCTTTTTACCTGCTTCTGCATCTAAAAAATGAGAATATATATAGATTTTGGTTGACCCTATTTTTCTGTACGCAGGTATTCTTACTCCATTTTCTTCCCAAAGTTTATCCTGACAGCCTTTTGGTGTTATGGGTGATACTTGTTCCTTTCGCAGCAATCTATCGGGAAAAATATCCTGCATGGATGGCGCTGACTATGGCCTCTGCATTTATGGTTGGATTTGCCACGAAAGAAACAATGGTACTTTTGTTGCCTTTTCCATTCTTGGTTTTCATTTTTGATTGGAAGAAAGGCCATGACCTAACCTTTTTTAAATGGTTTGCTTTTTGGTCTATACTGATTCTAGGAGCCTATTTTTCCATCAATATCATCAAATATCAAAACGCATTTTACCATGTAGATGCGATTCATGCCAATTACTACAATTGGGAATTCAGCTATCATGATAAAGGATGGGAGGCAATCCTCAAAAGAATCACATATGAACCTATTTTGGTGTTCATCAATCGGTCTTTTTGGATTTACTTGGTTTTTTCAATTTCTGGAATGGTTATTGGAATAAAAAGTAAGGACAAAATTGTTTTTGAATTTACAATGGCAGCACTTTGCTTATTGATTGGTTTTTGGTTTATGAGTTCAACTTTGGAGTTTTATAATCCCATTTACCTAAACCCAAGACACCTAATTATTTTGGTTGGACCTTTGTCGGTATTGATTGCAATTGGTGTAGAAGATTGGTTGAAAAAGCCAAATTGGAAAGCAAGGATTTCTACACTAATTGCGTTGGGAATTTTTGTGGCTTTTTTCCATGATGACTTAAAAATGGGTGCGTACCTCACAGGTATGGGATTGCTTTACATTTTTGCCTCAGACCATAAATTCTTCAAACCGGCATTTGTTCTTTTGATGATTTTCCCGGTGGTAGCAAGCATTTATTTTCAATTCCAGACCAAAAATTATCAGCATTTCAAAAATCAGTTCAATCAATATGTATTGACCACTGATAATCAGACTCCTATCATTACCAATAACTTTGTTTACTTCAGCAGAGAAGTATTGTTAGGTGAGTTACCTTCTCCTCCCGATAATCTTTATCAGGTAGAAGATTGGGCCAAAATCATAAACCAAAACCCAGATGAATTCAAGGTTTTTATCTACAAATATTACCAACATGCATATCCTGCGGAGCAAGAATTTATAAACTCCTTTGAATCATGGGTCAGTACCTCCTCTTTCCAAATAACGGAGGAATTTGAAGATGAATGGATCAAAACCAGAACCTACAGAAATATTTCCGGTGAAGGTTTACTTCAGACTTTTCTTTCTCCCTGTAGCGAAAATCCTGTTTACATTGAAACCTATCCGGAATTCATCTCCGGGAGTTCCGTTGCCGCCTGCCAATAGATATTGTTCATTCAGAAATTGGGACGTTACAAAATACATCTGAAAAACGTGACCTCCGGCTTCCAAGTCAATTCCTACCCCAAGGTTATTTCTCAGGTCACTGTTTAGGTTGGGAATCCATTGGAGGGTCAGTGAGGACTTTCCTGTAACTTTATATTTACCGCTGAAACCAAGTGCGAGGTAGAGATTTTGATCTCCTTCTATAAAAAAGATGGGATTAGGGTCTACAAAATAGGCCATCATCGGCGTGACCTGCACACTTAACTTATCTGAAAATTTCCTCGCTGCCATCAACTGAAAAGCATAAGAGGTTCTTTCTACAAAATTTGGAGCCTGATTTTGAAGGAAATCATAATCAGATGTATTGACTGCTGCACCTCCCATCAAGGAAAGTGAAAAAGGCATCCTGTTATCCTGTGTCTGACTTAGAAGATGGTACCTTCCGTAGAGGTTGTACACCTTGTCCCGGCTTTGTCGGGCCGCTCCCAAAGAAAATTTATCGCTAAAACCATATTCAAAACTGAACTGAATGTTGGCCCCATTGTCCAAACCCCACAAATCCTGCACCCCGCCATCCAAAGTCCCGAATGTATGCATAATTGCGAAATGGAGTGCTTTTTTATCTAATGGCTCGACTGTCAGGAGATTGATATGCCTTGGTGCATGAAAAATCAGATCAACATTCTGACTTTCGTTTGCTAGTTTCCGCTCCAATTGCCCAAATACTGGGGAAGCAAATAACAGTCCCGCCATTAGGATTAGGTTTCTTAAGTTCATACATGTAGGGATTAGAATTGGCTAATTATTTTCTCAACGTTGCCCGGATAGTCACAATCTGTTCTTCTGAAAGCTCATAAAAAACCACATTTGGAATATCGATATTATAGTCTGAAAGCAAGACTTTAAACTGTGCTTCCAAATTCAGTTCATTGTCTGAGACCATCGTGAGCTTTCCGGGAACTTCAAGTACACGTTCCACGCCATGAATCTTGAATTTCCCTTTGGCAATGACTTCTTGGGCCTGCCCTTTTCTCATATTTGGTAAAGTGTCTATTTCGCCGGTAAATTCTGCAAAGGGATATTTTTTTGTTTCCAAATAATTTTCTCTCATGTGCTTGTCCCTCAACCCAATGCCTGTTTTTATGGTATTTAGGTCTACAAAAAAGTCAAGAAGATTCTTATCCAAGTCAACCAATCCATTCAGGGAAGCTGATTCGCCAGTGAATTCACTCAATGAAGCTTTCGAAAGGAATTCAACAGAACCGTTTTCTGTTTTGAAAACTTGGGCATTAATCTCTTTTGGGTAAGCAAAAAGAAAAAATCCCAAAACAAATATCAAAAACCGCTGCATCAGGAAAGGTTGACTGTAAGCGTCCTGTTGTTTAAGTTGGTATCATAGGTTCTAAGTGGCTGTATCGCCGGACCAGTAAGTACAGCGCCTTCTGTGCTAAATCTTGATCCGTGGCAGGTACAGGTAAATACATTGCTTCCAAAAGTCCAGTTTCTATCACATTGGGAGTGGGTGCAGACTGAAGTCAAGGCGCTGAAAGTATTGTTTCCGAGATTGACTATCAAGACTTTTGCTTCAATCACCAAAGCCCAACCTCCTGCCGTTGCCAAGGCTGTAGCAACATCCAAATTGACAGTGACCGTACTGTTGGTAACTGTAATGCCGCTGCCTGTTGCCGGAGGGTTGTTGTTTCCGTTTCCAGGATCAGGATCATCGGATGAACAACCAGTAAAAAAGGCTACTCCAAATAATGACATGGCTGCAACTGCACCGGATTTTTTGATAAAATCTCTTCTTGCTGAGGACAATTCACCGGATTTGATTTCAGTTAATGTTTTCATAATGGAACAAATGAGTTGTGGATAGGGAGTGAATTTAAAATCAATTTTGATATATAACATCAAAAACGAATTTTTGTTTTTAAAAAAATGGAAGAAAGATTTGATAAAAAGAAGATATAGGTATCCGCTTCTTTGCCGGTAGCTTAACTTTCTACTTCATGCAGGTCGGAAGACAGAAGTCGGAAGACCGATGTGTTGGACACTTCAGTCTCTTGAAAGATTTTTTCTTATTACCATTTTATTGGCATCATTGCATGTATGCATAAAAAGAGATAAACCAAACCAATATCTTATTTTAACATACTCAAAAAATCAGGAAAAAATAAAAGTGCCAAAAAAGATGTACACAGCTACATGCATAAATTGTAAAGCAGACCTTTAAAAATACTTCCGATTCAAGATTTCACTCAAAATCACTGCGTCCTTGATGGTTTCGGGATTTCTAAGCATGGTCTTGTATTTATTCTCTTCCTCTTTACCATCCACTGATTCAAGGGAAATGCTGGATTTGATACCTTCTACATGGCTATGAATTCTTTCCTGATCGGCCAATTTAACCCTGTCGGGTACTTTCCTTTCTTCGATTACCCCTTCATAGCTTTCATAACGTTTGATTTTTTTGACTTCCTCTACAGGTTTCGGTCTTGGTTGTTCAAACGTTCTTCCTTCTTGCCTTCTTGGAAATGATTCAGCAGATTTTCCCTGACCTGAATCTTTAAGATCCTTTTCCCTTTGTCCCTGACCTTGTCTAATTTCCTTTAACAGATCCTCAAAAGACACGGGCTTTCTTTGTTCCTGTGCATTGTCAGGTGAACCTGGCTGGTTCATTTCTTCTGGGTTGCCTTTCTTTTTTGTCGCCGTATAGATAAAGTAAGCGATGATGGCGATGATATATATGATGTTTCCTAAGTCCACAGCAGTCTTTATTTGATTTTACTAATATAGGTAATTTAACCAATTGGTCAGAAAATTTTAGAAAAGGGTTGTAGTTGTTGTAATTGTTCTAGTTGTTGAAATTGTTGTCTGCTCCGGGTTTTCATTGTTGTCAGGTTCTCAGGTTATCGCAAACTTGATACATAGTACTTCATACTTTGTTCAAAAACTCTCGCCTCTCGTTTCTCGCATCTTGTCTCTATTGCCTTGGTTAATTTACGAATTCAAGTAATTTTGTCTGTAATCAAATTCAAAGAGGTAAAGGATGCTGCTGAGTAAGCTGGAGATAAAAGGTTTTAAGAGTTTTGGTGACAGGATGGTCATCCATTTTGACAAGGGAATCACCGGAGTAGTCGGTCCAAACGGTTGTGGCAAGTCTAATGTCGTAGATGCAATCCGGTGGGTTCTCGGCGAACAAAAATCCCGGATGCTGCGCTCAGACAAAATGGAAAATGTGATTTTCAATGGTACCAAAAACCGCAAACCAAGCAACCTTGCGGAAGTTTCCCTGACTTTTGAAAACACCAAAAACCTCCTTCCTACCGAATATACCCACGTTACGATCACAAGGCGCTACTACCGCTCCGGAGAAAGTGAATACCTGCTCAACGGGATCACCTGTCGCCTCAAAGACATCACCAACTTATTTATGGATACCGGGATCAATTCCAACAGCTATGCCATCATTGAGCTGAAAATGATCGATGAAATCCTCAATGACAAGAACAATTCACGCCGTGAACTCTTCGAGGAGGCTGCCGGAATATCCAAATTCAAATCAAGAAAAAAAGAAACCCTCCGAAAGCTTGAAGATACAGACACTGACCTTTCAAGGGTAGAGGACATTCTTTTTGAAATAGAGAAAAACCTCAAGAGCCTAGGAAAACAGGCAAAACAAACCGCCCGTTATTTCGAAATCAAGCAGGAGTACAAGGAAGCGAGCATCAACCTCGCCAAAAAATCTGTTCAGAAACATGCGGACTCCCTGGTAACACTAAACCAAAAAGTCCAGCACGAACAGGACCGTAAGCTTGCCGTAAATACCAAAATCACCGAAAAGGAAGCTTTGTTGGAATTCAGCAAGGCAGATTTGATATTAAAAGAAAAGCTGCTTTCCTCCCGCCAAAAGACACTCAATGAGCATGTCAACAAAATCCGGCAGTTTGAAAGTGACAAAAAAATCAAGAATGAGAGACTGAGGTTCCTAGAAGACAGGGCCCAAAAACTACGGGAACAAATAGATGCAGACCGCAAGTCCAACGACCGTGCAGGATTCAGCATCCGTTCTCTCGAGCAGGAAAGTGAATCTGCACAAAAGATGCTCGCTGAGAAAGAGATGATTGTGGAGGAACTTCGAGAAGCATACGAGTCCCAAAAAAGAGAACAAACCCAAATACAAGAAAACCAAAAAGAACTGACGAGGAATTTCTCAACAAAAAAAGACCGCGTTTACCAGCTTTCGAAAGACCAGGAAATCAAACATATCCAGCTTTCTACCTTGAAGCAGGAATTGGAAAAAACAGCTTCAGACGATACAAATCAGGTTACCAACTTGGCGGAGTTTGAGGACAAAATGGTTTTACTCAAAGAAATACTAGATCTGAAATCTGCCGAACTTGCTTCCATCAAATCAAAAGAGGAAGATCAGATTCAAAAAATAGAGGAAACCAACCGTATCATCGACATGATCCGGGAGGAAGTCACGCAGACTTCAAGGAAATTGGATGCAAGACAGAATGAGTTTAACCTCACCAAATCATTGGTAGAAAATCTGGAAGGGTTCCCCGAAGCCATCAAATTTTTGAAGAAAAATTCAGGTTGGACAAAGGACACCCCACTCCTCTCCGATATCCTGACTACAGAGGAAAAATACAGGATCACCATAGAAAACTATCTCGAAAACTACATGAATTACTATGTAGTAGAGACTGAAGCACAGGCAATCGCAGCAGTCAACCTCTTGAGTGATTCGGCAAAGGGAAAAGCCAATTTCTTCGTCTTGGAGCATTTCAGCAACTTCCATCCTGCACAAACCAAGCTTTTTTCAAATGCCATTCCGGCCACAGAAATCATCGAATACGATGATAAATACGCCAAGCTGATCGGATTTATCCTTGATGATGTCTATATCGTCAAAGGTGAATACCAGGATTTTCCCAAAGACCAATCTTCGATTTTTATTACTGAAAGCGGAAAATTTACCAAGAGAAAATTCAGTATTTCTGGTGGTTCCGTGGGACTTTTTGAAGGAAAAAGAATAGGCAGGGCCAAAAACCTGGAAAAACTCGAAAAAGAAATCAAGGAACTCAACAAGAAAGTTTCAGCAACCCGTGCCAATTTGGATGATAAACTGACCGACTTGCTGAAACTCAAGGAAGTCAGCTTCAAAACTGCCATAGAGAAGCTTCAACAAGAAATCAATGAAACCAATCAGGAGTATGTCTCTGTCCGCACCAAAAAGGAACAGTTAGCCGAACTACTTTCTTCCAATGCCAATAAGCGGGAAGATATCCTTGACAGGATCGAATCCCTCCAATTCAGCTTGGAAACGATAATGCCTGATCTGGAAAATGAAAAAGCAGCTTTTGAGGCTTTGGAAGCAGAATTGGAAAGAATCAACATCCAACTCCAAACCGAAAGTGAAAGCCTCAATCAAAAATCCACTGCTTTCAACCAAGAAAATATCCTTTACCACCAACAGCTTAACCGTGTCAACAGCCTTGCGCAGGAGATTGAATTCAAGCAGTCCGCCTTTGAAAGCAGCAAGGAAAGGATAGAAAAATCCCAAACCGAGCATGCTTCAATAGACGCAGAAATCCGCTCTTTGCTTGATAACAATGAGATCAAAGACGACGAACTGATAGAACTGTATGCAGAGAAAGAAGGCATTGAAAAAGGCGTCAACGAGGCAGAAAAGGACTATTATGCCTGCCGTGGGGAGATAGACGAAACCGACAAACAGATTCGTGAACTCCAAAAATCCAAAGAATCCCTCGATACTTTGATCCATGAGATGCAGCAATCCATGAACGAAGTCAAACTCAAACTTGCCAGTCTCAAAGAAAGACTGAGTGTGGAGTTTGAGATAGACTTAGATGGGCTGATTGCAGATAACCCTGCCTTGGATGAAGCTTATGCCGAGATGGCAGAATCCGATATCCGCGAGATCGTCGGCAAAGCAAAAGACCGTTTGGAAAAAATCGGGCCCATCAATCCCATGGCAATGGAAGCCTATGATGAAATCAAAGAGCGCCACACTTTCATCACCGAGCAAAGAGACGACCTGATCAAAGCCAAAAACTCGCTTTTGGAAACCATCATGGAAATCGACCAAGTGGCCAAGGACACCTTTTTGGATGCTTTCGGCAAGATCAAAGAAAACTTTATCAAAGTCTTCCGCTCACTCTTTACCGAAGAGGACCAATGCGACCTGACCTTGGTGGACCCAAGCAATCCCTTGGAAAGTCCGATCGAGATCATCGCCAAACCCAAAGGCAAGCGGCCGCTTACCATCAACCAACTTTCCGGAGGGGAAAAAACACTTACTGCCACTTCCCTGCTCTTTGCAATTTACCTGCTGAAGCCGGCACCCTTCTGTATCTTTGACGAAGTGGACGCCCCGCTTGACGATGCCAACATTGACAAGTTCAACAACATCATTCATACATTTTCGAAAGAGTCCCAGTTTATCATCGTGACGCACAACAAGCGCACCATGGCTAGTACCGACATCATCTACGGCATCACCATGATCGAAGC
>NZ_CDSBKL010000056.1:0-16043 GCF_977115555.1 Aquiflexum sp. | reverse complement strand
CTCCTTTGACATTGATGTTGATAACTTTATCAAAAATATCCTCGGGATATTCTGTCAAAGGCTTAACTACCCCTTCATAACCCGCATTTAGAAATACGACATCAAGTTTACCAAACAATTCTACTGCTTTATCAGTGTAGGCCTTTACCTCATTGGCTTTGCCGATATTGGCTACGAAAGTTTCGACCCCTTCATGGTCTAATTCTTTTTTTGCTTCCTCCAATGCCTTTTGATTGATATCGACTAAAAGGACATTCTTACCACCTTCATCAAGAAACATACGTGCCGTGGCCTTACCGATACCTCCTGCTCCGCCCGTAATAATTATTGATTTATTGTGCAATGCTTTCATGATTTCGAAATTTGATTTATCAAATCTACCTCACTTACAAATACTTAAATAGGAATATAATCAGACCCTCACATGATTTTGATCATAGAAATTTTCCTATTAATTCCACACCTTTATTGAATTAGCAACCAAAAATCCGATAACCATGAAAAGAATAATCGTTCCCATCGACTTTTCCTCCTACTCTGAATTTGCCTTTTTGAGTGCCTTGAAAATTGCACAAAAGGCTGAAAGCAGTATTTCATGTGTCAATGTTGTAAGTACATTATTGGATTGGAATTTCCTTTCCAATGAACAAAAAGCAAAAAACAGTGAAGTTCTCGATATGGAAGCAGAGGCAAAAGACAAATTGAAAGCCTTTATCATGGATCACAAACTCCATGGAGTCCCCGTGGAATCTATAGTAGAGATTGGTGTTCCACAGCATGAAATAGTAAAGATTGCCCAAAAACAAAAAGCAAATTTGATTGTAATCGGAGCATATGGTGCAGGATATCAAGAAGGTAAATTTATTGGGTCCACCCTCCAACATGTGTTGAGAAATGCGGATTGTCCTGTAATGGCAGTCAAAAACACTTTGGATGGAAATGACCTCAGAAAAATGGTTTTTGCATCTATGTTTAATGAAGACTCAAGGCCGGCATTCACCAAAATGAAGGCGGTAATGAAAGATTTTCAGACCGCTGTCCATTTCCTGTATGTCAATACCCCATCCCATTTTGTCAATTCAGAAATTGCCGAATCCAGGATGGATGCCTATGCCAAAGGATTTGAAGACTTAGTGATACATAAGCATGTATATTGTCATGCAGAACCTGAAAACGGGATTGTAGAATTTTCAAAAAGTCGCAAAATCGGCTTTATTGGAATTGTTTCAGGCAATAGAAAAGGAATGGCGACTTATCAAGTCGGGGTGACTGATACGGTCATTTACAAGTCAGAAATCGCAGTATTGAGTGTTAAGGTGGAGTAACCATATTGACCACCAACTTTGTTTTTGTTCCTTCAAACCTTTGAAACCTTTTTTCAAAGGTTTGTTTTTTATCAAGGACTGACGTCAATAACTTCCTTTTTTTGGTGCTTCCAATGGATTACGGAACTGCCTAAGTTATCCAGTCCGCTAATTACCTGTTTGATGACATTGTTGAGTGTTGAGATGGGAAATTCAAGATTTTTGGACTTCAGATCTTCATACAATTCGGAAATCCAGATTTTGTATTGTTTTGAATTTTCATTGACCCAATTGGGTTCATTTTCAGGAATGGTATCTAACTTCTTATAGGCCTCCATTTTTTCAATAAAAGCAATCACATAGGCTTTAATTTTGCCATGAAGCGCTACTACGAGACGGTCTTCTTCATCTTCCATATCTCTGATATTGTGCATGACATCTTTGATGTCTTTGGCGGCAAAGACCATTGTCCTCAAGGCCAACATCAGGGAAGTCAGTTTTTGTGCTTCCTTTTCGCTTAAGAATTCTTCTTGTAGAAGAATATGGTATTTGGTGATTTCATCCTCGAGGCTCTTGATCCGGCTATATTCTTCAAGGAGGTTCATGGGCTGGTAAAGGATTTTACGCCATATAGACATGCCATTTTCTTTCAATTCTCCGTTTTCCAAAACATTTAAAATGAAATTGACTGTACTATCATAAGCCAATAATATTTCTTTTTCCAAAGCTTCCAAGGCCACAGAAGGGACTTTGGTACTGACGTTTTTGATATACTTGGACAATCCCTGAGGCTCATCTTTCTTGAAAAGTTTTTTGAGAAATTTTTCCAATGGATTGATAAACGGATAAAATATGATAATCCCTATAACATTGAGGAATGTATTGAAGAGAACCAACTCCATTAAAGGGTCCTTGACCGAAAATATGGTCATAGTAAAACGAAGAACAGAATTAAGGAAAAGAAATACCAAGATCCCGGTAACTACATTGAACAGAAAATGAGAGAAAGCCAAGCGCTTTTTATCAGCTGTTCCTCCCAAAGATCCGATTCCAAGGGTAACAGTGGTTCCGATATTGGCCCCGATTACCATCGCAGCACCTTCTGTCAGTCCAATCATCCCGGCATTCATGGTGCTCAATACAATGACTATTGCCGCCGAACTTGACTGCATAACTGCGGTAATCACCAAACCTACAATTAGATACAGCCAAGTACCGAAACCTTGGAACCGATCCATATCCATTCCTCCCGTGACTTCCTCTATGGAGGTTTTCATAAAATCAAGTCCCAAAAAAAGCAGTCCGAATCCGATAGAAATTGCTCCAAAGTTCTTGAGGTAAGGCCTGCCTTTGAAGAAAAGAAAAAGAAAACTGCCAAAGCCTAAAAACGGAAGGGAAAATGCCTCTACACTTAATTTGAAGCCCAAAGTAGCTACAATCCATGCGGTGGCGGTAGTTCCTAAATTTGCACCCAAAACCACTCCAAGTGCATTTTTTAGATTCAGCACACCTGCTCCCAAAAAAGCCAATACCATCAAAGTCACAAGGGAACTGCTCTGTAAAATTGCAGTCACAAAAGTTCCTGTCAAAACTCCCTTCCAGGCAGACCCGGTAAACCTATGCATCAAATGTTTCAGCGAGTTACCACCGATTTCCTTGATTGCGGTCTCCAATTGAAAGATCCCCCAAAGGAAAATGCCTATGCCAGCAAAAAATTTCCAAAAGTCAAAGTCATCCTGATTCATAACCTTACAGCCTTAAACAAATATAGAAAGCTATGGTGACAATTTGAATGATTTAGGGTAAAGGTCGGTTTTTTAAATTTTTGATCATTTTTGGTAAATACCAAAGGAAAAAACCCGTAAAACAAAGCAACAGCAAAACCAAGGAAGTCAAAGTGCTGTAGGTGATTTTGGAAATTTCTGAATCTGATTCTAGCAAAAAATCGAAAATGCTTCCATCATGGATTTTTTCTATCATGTCAGAATTTCTTTGGCTGACGGAGAGTATTTCACCCGAAAAGCCATCCACTTGGATTTCGGTAAAATGTCTCTTGAATACAATCTTTGCTATTCCCTTTTCCGGTCTGACATCTACCCTATCTATCAGATCACTTTTTTGGAGACTGTCTCTTGCAAAAGTCTTTCCTATCTCCATCATTTTTTCCAAAGGAATCCAATTGGAAGGATTTTCAACTTTTGTACTTTGGGTTTTGGGTATAAGTCCCCATTCTTTTTTCCAAGCCAAAAGAATAGCTGTGACACCAATAACCACAAGAAAAAACACAAAGAATATACTTATCCATTTGTGGATCCGTCTGTAGAATCTGGTCTGGTAAGCTTTTTTGGAAATTTTACTCATAAAAAAATGTCGAATATCTGATTGATCTATCCTAAAAAACAAAAGTCATCTCAATGGAACACCACATTGGCAAGCTTCATCGCCTCACCGAATTCCATCCGATTGAGATCCAATTCATAGCCTTCCTGTTCCAAAATCCTTATCAATGATTCTGTAGCAACATTTCCTACTAGATCATCTTTGGCCATCGGGCATCCCCCGAAGCCCAGCATCGCACTGTCAAACCTGAAGCAGCCCGCCTTCAGTGCAGCCATGATTTTGGGTTCAAGGTTATCAGGATGCGTATGTAAATGCATTCCAAATTCTATTTTAGGGTAGGATTGTGAATTGACAGTAAACAATTCTGAAATCAGTTCAGGCTGTGCAGTACCGACAGTATCTGCAAAAGAAATGATTTTGATGCCCATGTCATCTAAATTTCTCACAAAATCTGCCACCAATTCCGGGGAATAGGGATCATTATAAGGATTTCCAAAACCCATGCTGAGGTAGGTAACCAAAGTTTTACCTTTGATCTCAGAGAGGTTTTGAATATTCTCTATTGCCTCCAAAGCTTCAGAAATTGACTTATTGGTATTACGTTGCTGAAATGTCTCTGAAAGAGATAGGGGAAAACCGAGAAAATCGATTTCCTCAAAATGACATGCATCTTCTGCCCCCCTTACGTTGGCGACAATAGCAAGGAGCTTGGATTTCGTCCCAAACAGATCCAATTGCTCTAAAACTTCAGCAGTATCCCTCATTTGGGGAATGGCTTTCGGACTTACGAAACTCCCGAAGTCAATGGTATCAAACCCAACTTGCAGCAGTTGGTTGATAAAAGCAGCTTTAATCGCAGTATCTATGAATTCCGCTCTGCCCTGCATGGCATCGCGGGGACATTCCACCAATTTGATCATTGCTCTAATGTAACGAAATCCCTTAAAAGACTTCTTTGGCTATTTTATAAGTGGCATCTGCTTTACTCATGGTGTAATAATGCAATACCTCAACACCGTTGGCAACCAACTCTTTGCTTTGATAGATAGCCCATTCGATGCCTACTTCTTTTACATCTGCATTGGTCTTGCACTTTTCGAGTTCATCCATCAAGGCATCAGGCATATCCAAGAAGAACGTCCTTGGAAGCATACTGATTTGACCCAAAGTTGTGATGGGCTTCAATCCCGGAATGATGGGAACGGTGATCCCCAAAGCCCTTACATTCTTTACAAAATCAAAAAATTTCTGGTTGTCGAAAAACATTTGAGTGACGATGTATTCAGCACCGGCATCTATTTTGTCTTTCAAGTACTTCAAATCAAATTTCATATTTGGGGCCTCAAAATGCTTTTCGGGATAGCCACCGACTCCCACACAAAAATCAGTATGGAAACCTGTTTCAGTTTCTTCATGTAGGTATTTCCCATGGTTCATTCCTATGATCTGCTTGATCAAATCTTTTGTAAACTCATGCCCATTGGGTTCGGGCTTGAAGCTTCCTTCATTTTTTGGGGCATCGCCACGTAAAGCCAAGACATTTTGCACCCCGATAAAATTCAGGTCAATGAGCGCATTTTCAGTTTCTTCTTTGGAAAAACCTCCACATAGCAAATGAGGAACCGCCTCAACATGGAATCTATTCATCAATGCAGCACAGATCCCGACAGTACCGGGACGCTTTTTGGTGCTCACTTTCTCCAAAAGGCCATTGGGATGTTTTTTAAATATGAATTCTTCCCTATGGTAAGTCACATCCACAAATGGTGGCTTAAATTCCATCAATGGCTCAATCCCCACCAACAAATCTTTCAGGCTTTGACCTTTCAATGGAGGAAGAATTTCAAAGGAGAACAAGGTTTTCTCCGCCTGCGCTATATATTCTGTAATTTTCATTTCTACTTTTCTTGGACTTGTAATGATGGTGAATAAGCTAAATTCGGTGATAACCAGCGTTCTGACTGCGCTTTACTGACGCCTTTTCGTTTGGCGTAATCTTCCACTTGGTCCTCCCCTATTTTGCCCAATCCAAAATATTTACTTTCTGGATGGCCGAAGTAAAACCCGCTAACAGACGAGGTGGGATACATGGCGAAGCTATCAGTCAAAGTAATCCCGACGGATTTTTCTACCTGTAGCAAATTGAAAAGCGTTCTTTTTTCAGAATGTTCAGGGCATGCAGGATAGCCGGGTGCCGGGCGGATTCCTAGGTATTCTTCTTTGATCAAAGCTTCATTTTCCAATATTTCAGATTTGGCATATCCCCAAAGTTCTTTTCTGACCAACTCATGCAGGTATTCCGCTCCCGCTTCTGCCAACCTATCCGCCAAAGCTTTCAGCATGATGTCATGGTAGTCGTCGTGGTTTTTTTGAAATTCTTCCAGTTTGGATTCAATTCCCCAACCTGCAGTGACTGCGAATCCTCCCATAAAATCTGTTTTTTCAGGATGTATATAATCTGCCAAAGACCTGTTGGGCACTCCTTTTCCTTTCTTGCCTTGCTGACGCAAAAAATGAAACCCAAATTCGGATTCCTTCCCATTCATAACAACTATGACGTCATCTTGATTTCTATGGACAGGAAATAAATTCACGACTGCCTTGGCTTGTAACCATTTTTCAGCGATTATCTGATCAAGCATCTTGTTGGCTTCATCATAAAGTTTTTTGGCTTCATGGCCGACTACTTCATCTTCAAAGATTTTGGGATACCTTCCTGTAAGCATCCAAGTAGAGAAAAACGGGGTCCAATCAATATATTTTCTCAGCAAAGACAAATCAAGGTCTTGAAAAACCGTTTCTCCCAATTTAGCCGGAACAACAGGTTCATAATTTACCCAATCGATATAAACTGGATTGGCTTTGGCTTCCTCATAGGAGACAAGTTGTTTCACCTGTTGTTTGGCCTCATGCTCGATACGAAGTTGTTGGTAAGTTTCTTTGATCTGCTTGTGGTATGCTGCTTTGGTTTCCTCACTGATAGATTCACCTGCTATCGGAACAGACTTGGAAGCATCAGTCACATGGATGACTATGCCGCTATAAGCTGGATCGATTTTAACAGCAGTATGGATTCTAGAAGTCGTCGCTCCCCCTATCAACAATGGAATCTGAAGTCCCTGACGCTCCATTTCGGAAGCGACATAGACCATTTCATCCAATGAAGGCGTAATCAAGCCGCTCAGTCCTATGATGTCCACCTTGTTTTTGATGGCCTCATCGATGATTTTCTGAGCATCTACCATCACACCAAGGTCAATGATCTGATAACTGTTGCAGGCCAATACTACACCGACAATATTTTTTCCAATATCATGTACGTCTCCCTTGACGGTGGCCAAGAGGATTTTCTTGATGCTACTTTGTTCGGCATTGTAATCCAAATCTCCGACTTTGGGCATGAATGGCTCTAGGTAAGCAACAGCTTTTTTCATCACCCTCGCAGATTTGACCACTTGGGGAAGGAACATTTTGCCCTCTCCAAATAAATCACCAACCACATTCATCCCATCCATCAAAGGACCTTCGATGACCTTGAGCGGGTTCTGGTATTTCAATCTTGCTTCTTCAGTATCTTCAATGACAAAGTCAATGATGCCTTTGACCAATGCGTGTTCTATCCTTTTTTCAACAGGAAACTCTCTCCATGCTTCGTTTACAATTTCTTTTTTTCCGGAAGCTTTTACTGTTTCCGCAAATGAAAGCAATTGCTCAGTGGCATCTTCTGTCCTATCAAAAAGCACATCTTCCACTTTTTGAAGTAGGTCCTTGGGAATATCATCATACACTTCAAGCATGGTTGGATTGACAATTCCCATATCCATTCCGTGCTGTATGGCATGGTAGAGAAATGCAGCATGCATCGCTTCTCTCACAGGATCATTGCCTCTGAAAGAAAAACTGACATTACTCACACCTCCACTGACTTTGGCTCCCGGAAGGTTCTGTTTGATCCATTGCGTAGCGTGAAAAAAGTCTAGGGCATTTTTTCTATGCTCATCCATTCCTGTGGCTACAGGGAAAATATTCGGATCAAAAATGATATCCTGAGGATTGAACCTGACGATATTTACAAGAATATCGTAGCTTCTTTTACATATATCAATTCTTCTCTGATAAGTATCGGCCTGACCTTTTTCATCAAAAGCCATAACGACTACCGCCGCTCCGAATTTTTTGATGGTTTTTGCCTGATGGATAAATTCGGCTTCCCCGTTCTTCAAACTAATAGAATTGACTATTCCTTTACCTTGGATACATTTCAATCCGGCAAGGATTATTTCCCAGCGGGAACTGTCAATCATGATCGGAATCCTACTGATTTCAGGCTCTGAAGCGATGAGGTTAAGGAATTTTTTCATAGCAGCCACACCATCTAGCATGCCTTCATCCATGCAGACATCCAATACCTGCGCTCCTCCTCTTACCTGATCCAATGCGATTTCAAGAGCTTCATCATATTGGCCGTTGAGGATCAGTCTTGCAAATTTCTTTGATCCGGTGATATTTGTTCTTTCACCGACGTTGACAAAGTTGATCTCAGGAGTGAAAACCAAAGGCTCCAATCCTGACAACTTCATTGCCTGGTGTTTTTTGATTTTACTCATCTCCTGCGTTTACAAATTCTATTTTTCTCGGAGCATATTTCTCCGCTATTTTCGCTATGGCCGCAATATGCTCCGGTGTGGTGCCGCAGCATCCTCCCAAAATATTCACATGGCCTTCTTTCAAAAAGTCTTCTATCTGTCCCGCCATTTCATTTGCACCCTGATCGTATTGGCCAAATTCGTTGGGCAAACCGGCATTTGGATACGCAGAAACAAGGAAGGGTGCATTTTCAGCCAAGACTTTAAGGTAAGGCCTAAGTTCTTTTGCGCCCAAAGCACAATTCAACCCTACACTGAACAAAGGAACATGGGATACAGAAATCAAAAACGCTTCTGTAGTTTGTCCTGAGAGTGTACGTCCTGAAGCATCTGTGATGGTTCCCGAAATCATGATGGGAATGCCTCCTTCTTCAGGATTCAAAGGGATATTTCTTTCTTCGAAAACCTCTTGTATTGCAAAAAGAGCAGCTTTTGCATTGAGAGTGTCAAAGATTGTTTCCACCAAAAGAATATCGGAACCACCATCCAACAGTCCCCTCACCTGTTCTTTATAGGCATCAGACAATTGGTCAAAGGTAATGGCACGATATCCCGGATCATTGACATCAGGAGATAGGGAAGCTGTTTTATTTGTAGGGCCCAAAGCACCTGCCACAAACCTCGGTTTGGACGGGTTCTTGGCGGTGGATTCATCTGCTACTTCGCGTGCAATTTTGGCGGACTGGAAATTGATCTCATAAGCCAAATACTGCAATCCATAATCTTCCTGTGCAATAGAAGTTCCACTAAAAGTATTGGTCTCAATAATATCAGCTCCTGCTTCCAAATAGGCCGCATGGATAGATTTGATGACATCAGGTCTCGAAAGCGAGAGCAGGTCATTGTTGCCTTTAAGCGGTTTGGGATGGCTGGCAAGTTCGGGGGTCCGGAAATCCTCCTCAGTCAGCTTAAAACGCTGAATCATGGTACCCATGGCACCGTCGAGGATAAGGATTTTATTCTTGGCTAGAGAGAGTAATAAATCGGTTCTGTTCATGAATATGGTGTATCAAAAACTTATGCGAGCAAGAACCGGAAAAAAGAATTCATTCTTCCGCTCATCTTCTTCCGGCTTTTCCGGAATAGGAATTAGCACCTTGTAAAATCAGGTTGCCAAGACTTCATAGGGCCTTTCCCTCAGTCTTTCTCGATAAGCAATTCAAATTTAAATGCAAAAATTGAATTTTGTGGTTTTTTATAGAGATTCTTTAATAGAATAGGTATATATTTCTTATATCTGTGAAATCAGAAACGATTCCATGAAAAAAGTTTAACCTCTAAAATTCCATCAATTCTGTCTTATGAAATTTGAAAACCTTCACACCAGATCCATTTCTTTTGCTTTATCTTTTATGTTTTTGCTTTTCACCTTTTCCTGTAGCACTCCTGAATCTCAAACCCAAAAAATTTCCGAGGATACTTGGGACGCCGAACAAAAGCTCAAAGACTTGGGGATTGTCCTGCCTGAAGCAAGTTCGCCGGTAGCCAATTATGTCAATGCGGTCAGAACCGGTAACCTGCTTTTCCTTGCCGGAAAGGGACCCGGCCTTCCCGATGGCTCTTATATAACCGGAAAGGTAGGTCAGGATTTGACCATTGAGGAGGGAAAAGAAGCTGCCCGTATGGTTGCGATTAACCAATTGGCTGTACTAAAAGCGGAATTAGGCGATTTAAACAAAGTCAAACGGGTGGTAAAAGTATTGGGAATGGTCAACTGTGGCCCGGATTTTACCCAACAGCCACAGGTCATCAATGGATTTTCTGATTTGATGGTAGAAGTATTTGGAGAAAAAGGGAAACATGCCAGATCTGCTGTGGGTATGAATGCATTGCCGATGAACATCGCCGTAGAAGTGGAATTGATAGTAGAGATCGAAGACAATTAATGCTTGATCCCTACACTTAGCTGGAAGTAGGGATTAGACATATATCCTGACATTGGCAAGTCAAGTAGTTTGTAATTGGCCAAAGGGATTTCATATCCGCCGTT
The DNA here is from genome assembly GCF_977115555.1 of Aquiflexum sp. NCBI lineage: Bacteria > Pseudomonadati > Bacteroidota > Cytophagia > Cytophagales > Cyclobacteriaceae > Aquiflexum > Aquiflexum sp. The sequence goes on along the minus strand of NZ_CDSBKL010000056.1, from coordinate 5,763 downwards.
AATTCCAAACATCAACTTGGAAGAATGGTTTGGAGAAATAGGTATTCCATATGCAACAAAAACCTCAGGCTTAGCCATCAGTCCTCCTTTTCTCAAAAACGCATCATGTAAAGGTTCTTCAAACAAACGGGGAAAATCAGGTTTGGCATTGTCTAGCAGGCTGTAGCGGATATTGCCATACCCTATACCACCCGTCCCTCCCAGTTCGAGGTTTTTCCTTTCAAAAAATTTCATCCCTACATTTCCATATACCCTTAGGCTGTTTAGGGTATGGCTTTTTGATTCGTTTGCCTCTTCTGAAAGTCCAAGGTTGTAAAAATCAAACCCATATAGTAATCCCTTGCTTTCCCCCATAACTTTCAATCCAATATTGTTTGGTCTTCCTTTAAAAGGAGCAAGTCCATTCTGTTCTAAGACTGCATTGAACTTATCCGGCTTTGTAAAATGAAATCCATAAATCAAATGGGCACCTATTGCAGCATCTTTGTAAAAGAAATTGTGATCGGGAATTGTAACCCCAGCTCCCAACCTTATGAAAGCACCACTTTGGGTACTGTTAAACCTGATTCCGTTTAGTTTCCAGGAATCCTCAAATGGACTAAAGGAATAGCCAAACCTTGCCAAAAGCTCAATCGCTTCCTCCCTTCCAGGAATAGGTATGTCGTAGCTCATCTGAAACCCAATTTCGGTAAGAAATCCTGTCATGTTCAGTGTACCTTTATGGAGATTGCCATCCCTAAGTATAAAACCATGTTCAGGATTCTGAAAAAATCCCTCAAGGTCTTGTTCAGGATTCTCTTGAAGCATCTGGAAATTTAAAAATCCTGTACCTACCGACATGTAATGGATCAATTGGAAATTTCCTTCTTCAGTAAATGCAAACCCCACATTTAGATTAAATCTCGTGGTATGGTAATCGATCTGGTATCCGTCAAAATTTGATTTTGGCCCGCTGTTTTGTAGTAGTTCCAAACCAAGTATAAAGTCATTGAATCTGGTGATATAACCAAAAGTTAGATTGGAATAGCTGTTCCTCATCGGAGAAAGCCCCTTATTTGCCAACATCTGGTTAAACTCCCTGAGGTTGGCGCCGGTTTTTCCAAATGTCATATACATCGTAGTCCTATTGGACTTCTGAATCTGGGAAAAAGAATGAAATCCAAAAGAAAATAAAAGTAGAAGTACTAAGAAAAGCCTCATACCATTTTGTTTGACTTCAAAATTATAATGAAAGAGATAATCGCTAGCTCCTTTTTTCAAATTTATGGCTTAAGGTATTTGAGTATTTTGGTATAAAGATTATCGGGGTTAAACGGTTTGCTGATATAATCATCCATTCCCACTTTATCCAATTGGTCTTTAACTTCAATCAACGAAGAAGCTGTCAGTGCAATTATTGGAACATTCCTCTTTTTTTCATCTTTCATATTTCTAATCAACTCAGCCACTTGGAACCCATCCATTTCAGGCATCTGAAGGTCAAGCAATATCAAATTAAAATTCTGCTTCATGTATGCTTCAATCGCCTCATTTCCGTCATTGGCCATTACCACATTCTTTACTCCCCACTTATTTAGAAATTTCTTGATCATGATCTGGTTTACCAGGTTGTCTTCTGCCACCAAGACACTGGCTTCTTGAAGGAATTGTAATCCATCAGAATGACTTTTGTCTGTAAGGATGGCTTTAGCATAGGGTTTTTCAAATGTTGCAATAAAAGTAAATCTGGTTCCTCCTTCTTCCCTCTGATAGGCTTTGATCTCGGCTCCAAATAATTGCACCAATCTTTTGACAATGGCGAGTCCAAGGCCTGTTCCACCATATTTTCTTGTTGTGGCTGCGCTTGCCTGAGTAAATGCTTCAAATACCAGGTCTAGCTTGTCTTTGGAAATTCCTATACCGGAATCCTCAAAATCAAACCGGATAGTAATTTTTCTTTCATCCTCCTTCTCATTTGTCAACTTGATTTTTATAAAACCTTTTTCAGTAAATTTTATGGCGTTAGAAACCAAATTATTGACTATTTGACCCAATCTCACCGGATCGCCAATTAGGTTTTGTGGTAAAGATGGATCAGTTTCAAATATAACATTTAGGGCTTTTTCCCTTGCTTGGTAGGAATAAGAGTGAAGGATTCTATTGAAAACATTATTCAATTCAAAATTGACTTTTTCAAGCTCAACTTTCCCTGAATCAATTTTGCTGTAATCCAAAATATCATTGATCAAACCTAACAGGTTCTCAGCCGAAAACTGCAAGGTTTTCAGGTTTTCAAGCTGATCCGGTCGGGGCTCATCCTCAATCAAAAGGTGCGCCATCCCAATTACTGCATTCATTGGAGTCCTGATTTCATGACTCATTATGGACAGAAACTGAGACTTGATTGTAGATGCCTGTTCTGCCCTTTCTTTGGCGTGGAAAAGTTCCTTTTGGGCTTCTTTAAGTTTGGTGATATCTCTTGCAATTCCGGTATAGTACATTTTTTTCCCTTCCTCATCAGTTACCAACTTCCCGTTGGAACTGAATACCCGATAATCTCCGGCAAGGTGCCTTAGCCGGAATTCGAGATATTGGTTTTCTTTAAAAAAATTCGGCTCGGATTTACTTCTTTCTGCAAACGCAGAAAGGTCATCAGGATGTAGAAAATCAACCAACCTCCGCCGCATCACTTCTTCTGAAGGATAGCCAAGGAATTGCTTGACATTAGGCGATATGTATGTCAAGGTCATATCTAAATCCAAGGAGAAAATGATCTCTGTGGATTCCTCTACAAGTTTTCTGTATTTTTCTTCATTCTTTCTCAGACTTTCTTTTGCCTGATGCTCCTCATTGATATCTCTCAATATCCCGAGTGCATATTCAATCTCTCCCCCATACATAATGGGACGCACTGTGATCTCATATACCCGTCGACGGAAAACGAGATGCTTTTGGATAATCTCATTTTTGAGCAATGCCCGGGTAACAATTGGTTGGATTTCGTTGAGATTGCCAGGATGGACTTCTGCCAAGGTCTTTCCTTCAAAATCCTTTGCCGTCATTCCCCAATCCGCAAAATTTGTGCCTTGAGCTACTATATACCTCAGATCCCTATCAATCAAAAATATACTTGTCCCGGGAATATTGGAAGCCAAAACCCGATACCTCTCCTGACTTCTGAGGATTTCTTCCCTATTATATTTCCTCTCTGTAATATCCTGTAAGATTCCTTCATGGACAAAAATTCGGCCCTCCGAATCATACACTTCCCGGGTTCTATCTTCTACCCATCTATATGAACCATCTCCCTTTCTGATTCTGTATTCTCCTGAAAAAGCCGGGATACCGTTTTCATTTTCTCTGGCATAATGGTAATCCAAAAGCCTGATCACATCATCCGGGTGAATCAAATCAAGAATACTCGTTTTCGAGTTTACCAGTTTGGAAGAATTATATCCAAACTGCCTGATATTTTCGGTAATATAAAGGATTCTGAAATTTTCATTCGGATCAACAGTAAACAATACAGCAGGACTGTTTTCTACAATCATTTGGGCTTTTCTTGCAATAGCTTCCTGCCTGACTTGAAGGGATAGGTTTCTGATCACAAAAGAATAACCGATTTTCTCCTGATCATCATTTAAAAATTGCTGAACTGAGACTTCATAGGGGTCCACTACTCCTGTCCTTAGCTTGAGTTGCATTTGTTTGGTGATTCCCTCATTGGATTTCAGGCTTCCCAAAAGCCTCTCCAAAGTGTTTAAATCTTCAAAAATAAACTCAAAAAGGTCTGTAATTTTCCCTTGAAAGTTTTCACTCTCTGCTATTTTACACTCTTTTAGACCTGCTTTATTAATATAAATTATTTTGAGGGAACCATCGGTTACCACGATAGGATCGTCCACTTGGGTCAGAATCTGAGACTGGAGTTTCAGATAGTTTTCAGCATCCTTTTTATGGGTGATATCCGAGCAATACCCAAAAACCTCTACCTCCTCACTGTCCCGAATCTCCCTAACCTGTATGGTGAAGCTTATGAATTTTTCCTTTCCCTCTTTGGTGAAAATACTGAATTCTCCGTAAGTGGTACTTCGGGTTTTGACTGCAATTTTTAATTTTTCAAGGAATTCCCTTCTATCACCTTTTTTTATTCTGCTCAAAAAGCCCGTAAAGTCTGAGGAATAAATATCCTCCTCCAAATCAAATATTCTCCTTAGCCCTGAAGAATAAAAAATCCTTCTTTTGGTATTGCTGAATCTCCAAGAGCCTGATTTAGCCAATATTTCTGTTGAAGCAAGGAGCTTTTCATTGCGTTCAAGCCTCTTTTTAATAGCTCTGTTGATAAAACTACCGGCATAAACATCTCCCAATTGCCGGAGAACATATTCATCTTTTTCGTGCCAGGCTCTTTTTTCATGGACAGCATCAAGTCCAAAGAAACCTATCAGTTTGTTTTCTGAAAAAATGGGAATCAGGACAAATGATTTTATTCCCTGTTGTTGGTAGATTTCCTTTTCAGCCTCAAAATTTTCGGGCATTAGATCTACATCAGGGACGACCAAAATTTCCCCTTTTCGAAGAGATTCGATTGTCAGGTTTTCGGCAGTGATCGGTAGGTTTTTGAGGTATTGGATCTGTGATTCAATCCCAGGGGCAGTCCATTCATAGACATTCTCGATTTCCTGCAGATCATCATGAACCAGAAAAATATAAGCACGATCGGCTTTTTCAAATTCTCCCAACATCATCAGAGACAATTTAAAAACTTCATCAACCTGATCATATCCTGCATTTACAAATCTCGCAGAGATCCTATTTATCAGATTCTCAAGCTCATATCTTTTCTGCAAAGATTTTTTGGCCTTCCAATATCCGGTGATATCCCGGGCACTGAATAAAATCCCGTTGATATTGGGATCGTCCAGTAAGTTTCTGCTGTAACTTTCTATATAGACTCTTTTCCCTCCAGGAATATCAACCCAAAAATTGATGTTAACCTCAGATTTTGAAGTATAAACCTGCTCCAAATCCCCCTCATCTATTTGGATAATGCCTTCGCTAATAAAATCTTTGTAGGATTTCCCAATGATTTTTGAAGTGTCAACACCCAATTTATCGATGACTGCTGCGCTTATAAACTTATATCTTCCCTCCTTGTCCAAAATCGCAACCATGTCATGGCTATGCCTCAAAATACTGCCGACAAAATTTAAATCATGGATGGATTTATTTTCCACTTTGGACAACTGCACCTCTGAAACTCCACTAATTTCCGGTTCTTCTTTTTTGGCAATCGCTACACAAAATCTTTGGTTATCTTCACCGTATATTTTTTTGAATTCCCAGCTGTAATCATAAATATCGCCGTTTTTTTGGGTCAGTGAAGAAAAGTATTTGATATCGGACAAATCACCTTTTGAAAAAAAATCAAAAAGCATCTGCCTTATGGCATCAGAAACAAAAATATTTTTCCAATCTTCGAATAAGCCTTGAATATTTTTTCTAAAATAATCATTCAAAAAAATGTCATTCTCCTTAGAAAAAACAACAACAGGCTCTTGAATTTGATTAAAAAAACCTAAAATATCTAATTTTTTGGCTACACTCATGTATCGCGGATAGAATGCCAGTTCAGTTTGATCCTATATCATTATTGGGAAATTAGGAATTATTCAAACCCGATTATATTCGAAGTTTAATCAATTAAAATACAAAATCAACCAAAATGTTCAAATTAAAATTTTCTTAAAATTAGGTTTATTGGTTTCATCAAGTTGTCAAATT
>NZ_CDSBKL010000055.1:0-16108 GCF_977115555.1 Aquiflexum sp. | reverse complement strand
CCGGCTTCTGACTGTGACAATATACAAACCCTTGGGAAGGGCTCTAAAAACCACCCTCTCAACTCCGATTTCCGGCTTGGTCTCCTGCATTTCATGGCCCATAATGTCAGTGATTTTTATCAGATTGACTCCATTGATGCCTTCAAAGGAAACCCAAACATCCCCTTGGGATGGATTTGGAAACACATTGGTTTTGCCATTGGAAGGTTCTGAACCAATACTCGTGATGAAATTCACATTCACATCAAGTGTGGTTTCTGGCCCTGAATTACAACTGTTCATCGCCCTTACGGAAACTGTAAAATCCCCTTGTTTTTCCCATAAAACCGTAATTTTATTCGTCCCCTGACCTGAGACAATTTTGGCAGCATTGTTACTGATTTGCCATTGGAAATTGACATCGAGAACATTGGTGACTTCATAGACTTCCTCAGTCAAGCCGACTCTTTCCGGTCCGGATATTTCAGAGGTTTGGCTTGGCGGAGAAATTACCTGTATGACTTTGGAAAAGAAAGTCCCCTCCCCGCAAGGATTGGTTGGCTTGATCTTCAATTCATTTTGTCCACCTTTTGTCCATTGGACCTTTACCTTCGAGGTCCCTTGTCCTTCCGTAATCACTCCTCCGGTGAGTTCCCAAATGAAAACAGTCCCAGGAACATCATTGACTTGGTACTCAACAAAACTTTCAAAACAGGCTACGCCTTCGCCCTGGATTTCGTTAATATTTTTAGGAGTGGTGGAAACCAAGACTTCAAGCCCGATAGTCCCTCCATTACCACAGTTATTCTTTCCTCTGACCAAAACTGCGTTTCTTCCGGGAGTATCCCAACGGACCACAATCCTGCTTGTTCCCTGACCTTCCAAAATAGTCCCTCCATCGACACGCCATTCAAAAACAGCATCGGCATCGGTATTTTGTACCTGGTAAACTTGTTGACTGACGCAGATATTGTTTTCTCCAAAAATGACAGTCGGCGTTTCAGGAACCTGACAGCTGTAATTGAACAATGACCCGTTTTCCCCCACAGCAAAGCCACTACTCAAACTTCCAAAACTTATCCCGGAAAAGTCCTGGAACGTGCCTGTAGGAAGGACACTCCAAGTCAAGCCTCCATCGCGTGTCATCATCATCAAACCTTTCTCCCCTGCTACAAATCCTATGGATTCATCCAAAAATTCGACAGAAGCAAGATTTTTTGACTCATTCAAATTGATTTTGGACCATGAAACCCCACGGTCCACTGTCTTCAATATGGTGCCGTTATTACCTACCACTACGGCAGTATTGATATCTAAAGTATCCAAATCCAACAAGTCTTCTGTTGTGGGAACATTTATTTTCTGCCACTGCATCCCGTCCTCTGTTCTTGCCAAAAACCCGTTTTGGCCGATGACCAAACCCATGAGATTATCAAAAAATACCAATTCCCGAAGCGTCTCAGTTGTACCGCCTACCGAAATTTTCTCCCAAGAAACCCCCGAATCTATTGTCTTTGCCATGAATCCATTTTCCCCTACAGCAAATCCTGTACTGTTGCTGAAAAAATGCAATCCATAAATGGTGGTTTCTACAGGTGGATTTAGGGAAGTCCAGTTTGATCCGGAATTGGCAGTTCTAAGCGCCACCCCATTATCTCCGGCGATATACCCGAAAGCATTTGTAGTAAAAGCCAAGTCATGAAAGGCTCCGGAAACAGGTCTGGATCTATTGATTAGTGAAGTTCCTCCATTGGAAGTTACCAAAAACAAACCCCTGTCCCCAACAATATACCCGAGCGTTGCCGTCCTAAACTGTGTCGCTCTATAATTTACATCCAATCCCGATTGTCTGACCGACCAATTTGCGCCTGAGTTGACTGATGAAATGATGGTACCGTTGGTTCCAACTCCAAATATTACATTGGATGTTTTTCTGAAACTCGCTCCAAAATACGTTTGGGTATTAGAAAGATTGATGCCATCGAATGTCGTTCCTCCATTGGTGGTCCTTAAGACTGTTCCGTTTTCTCCCAAAACAACCCCAAAATTTGGGTTGGATCTGTTAAATGACATGGCAGTCAGGTGGCGTTCGGTACCGCTTGTTACAACAGTCCAAGTTGTACCGGCATCTGCTGTTTTAATGATCGTCCCATTTTGTCCAACAGAAAATCCTGTCTTTCCAGAGGTAAAATAAATATCATTGAGTGGGTTGGATTGCCCGGTAGTTTGAATAGACCAATTATTCCCGGAATTGAAAGTCCTGATAACCTTGCCGTCTGCAGTGGCCACGTATCCTGTATCCTGATTTGCAAAAAACAATCGGTTAAGGTCAACTGTAGTCCCAACAGATTGCTTTGCCCAGCTCTGACCTCCATTGGTAGAACGGTAGACTTCCCCTCCCTCACCCACAGCATAAGCACGGGTTTGGGTTAAGAATTTTACACTCTTCAGCGTTTTGTCGGTACCGACATTGATCAGTTGCCAGTTGCTACCCCCATCAGTAGTCCGGTAAATTTCTCCCACCTCACCGGCCATCAGTCCAAGGTTTTCATCAAAAAAATCAACAGCCCACATTTGGTTTTTACTGGGGGCTTCCTGTTCTGCCCAGCTGAGGCCGCCGTCTATGGTTTTTAAAATAACTTCGTTGCCTGCAACATATCCTGTTTCCTCGGTTGCCCAAAAAATTCCAGTCAATTGGTTGCCACGGCTACCTACTCTCTTCCATGTCTGTGAATGAGCAAAAGAATGAATAAGTATAAAAATCAGAAGAGTTATTAAGCGTTTTGTCATCAATTTAGGTGATTCAAGAGACACAAAAATAGGAGATAAAACCAAAAATGAAAGGTTTCGGAATGGGTGGAGGGAGATGAAACCTGTCTATTTAGTAGGTTTGAGGCACAAACAACAATAAACTTTTTACTAACTCATCTTTTAACCTTATTTTTATACTTGAGATTTAAAAAAAAAATGAAAAAAATATTCGAGTTTTTGTTGATGATTACCCTTTTATCTTCCTGTGGATCAAATGAAAGGGTAAGTAAAGAGGTTTTTGAGGAAGTGAACAAAAGCATGGAAGTCAAAAAACTCAATGAGGCGGACATCATTCAGGCTGGCATGAAATGGGGAGATGAAATCAGCACTGAAGCACAACAACAACTGATCAATGCCTTACAAAAAGCAATTGAGGAAAAAGGAGTTCCGGGTGCCATCGAATTCTGTAAGGTACAGGCCCTTCCTATTCTTCAATCCGTCAGTGAGAAACATGGAGTAAGCATCCGACGGGCATCAAACAGGTACCGTAACCCACAAGACAAACCGACTGAAGAGGAAAAAGGGATTTTGGAGGCCTATGAATACAATATTGAAAATGAGCTTCCCCTTGATCCAAGTATACAGAAGTTTGAAAACGGGGAGGTATATTTATACACCAAAGCCATTAAAATCCCGAATGCGATGTGTCTGAGTTGTCATGGGCAGCCCGGAACCGACATCAGTCCTGAAACCCAGAAAGCACTTTCAGATTTGTATCCACAGGACAATGCCATTGGCCACAAAATCGGTGACTTGAGAGGCATGTGGAGCATCCGGATTCCAAAGAAAGAAGTTGTCAATAAAATGTAATTGTCTTGGGCTTAGCGGCTTTTTTGCCGGTAGGGCAATATTCTGCTTTAGGGGGGATGGGAGACAGGAGACGGGTTTTGAAAGTAAGAAGTATGAAGTCAGAAGTAGGAAGTCTGATTTACGCCGCCTTCCGGAGGGCAAGGATGTACCGGATATAAAGGTCACAACCCTAGTATTTATCCATAAAAACTTATAATCCTTCACCATGAAAAAATTCCAAAATTTCTCATTTTTTAAAAAATTGACTGTTCTCTTTCTTTTGACTTTCATTTTTGGCTTTCATGATTTATTTGCCAAAGAAGAAAAACAGCGGGTCTTGATTATTCTCGCCCATCCCAATCCGGGAAGTTTCAACCACGCGATTTCCAAAACTGTGGAAGAAAGGTTGGTTCAAGAAGGGCATGTAGTCCGAGTCAGGGATTTATATCAATTGGGTTTTGAGCCACTGCTTTCACTTGAGGAATGGAAAAGGTATGAATCCCAAGCAGGTGATACCCCTGCCGATGTCCAAGCGGAACAGGCCGAAATCCAATGGGCAAACCACCTGATTCTGATCTATCCGACATGGTGGTGGTCACCACCAGCGATGATGAAAGGCTATTTGGACAGGGTATTTACGCCGGTTTTTGCCTTTGAAGCCGATGTGGAAGGTATCAAGGGAAAGCTGAAAGACAAAAAAGTCAGCATCATTCAGACCACCGGGGCCGAGGAATCATTTATCAAAGAAAATGGCATGGATGACTCGGTCAAGAAGTTGATGGGAATTGGAATTTTTGGATTCTGTGGCATGCAGGTCGCCAACCATGAGTTCCTGATGGGCATATCAGGCAAATCTTACGATGAACTCAAGGTTGTACTTACAGAGGTAGATGCGATGGTGAGTGGGTGGTTTTAAATAGTTCATAGTCGACAGTCCATAGTCCATAGCGGCTACAATTGTAATCAGTCCAGGTTAGTCATTCAAGCCATTAAGGAGAAATATGCGCTTACCATTTCTTTCCAAATTCAATCACTTTAAAGCATAAAAAAAACCAAGCATTTCTGCTTGGTTCTGAGTAGCGGGAACAGGACTCGAACCTGTGACCTTCGGGTTATGAGCCCGACGAGCTACCAACTGCTCCATCCCGCGATATATGTTTTTCTTAGAGAAATCTATGTGAAAACAGCCTTTCGCCGTAATTGTGGTACAAAGGTAAGGACATATTCTCTAAAATCAAGTACCTTTGCAGAAAAAAATTATTGTCATGACCGAAAACACACACAAAGCAGGCTTTGTAAATATCATTGGAAAACCCAATGTAGGCAAATCCACGCTTATGAATGTACTTATCGGTGAGCGACTTTCGATCATCTCTTCCAAGGCACAGACTACCCGTCACCGGATTATGGGACTCATCAATGACGAAAACTATCAGATCGTTTTTTCTGATACTCCCGGCATGTTGAAGCCCAAATACGAGCTTCACAAAAGCATGATGAGTTTTGTACACATGTCATTGGAAGACGCAGATGTGATTCTTTTCGTAACCGATCTATATGAAACCGACGAGGAAATAGAAGACGTAATTGAAAAGATCAACCATTCCGGAGTTCCTATACTTCTTGTCATCAACAAAATTGACCTTTCTAAAGAAGGGCAGCTTGAAGAGGTCACAGCCTATTGGACCCAAAGAATCAAAGCAGATACCGTGATTCCGATTTCTGCCACCGAAAGTTTCAACACCGAGCGCATTCTTCAGGAAATCCTAGACAGGATTCCAATTCACGCAGCCTTTTATGATAAGGACGAACTTACCGACAAGCCGGAGCGTTTCTTCGCTTCTGAAATCATCCGTGAGAAAATCTTCATCAACTACAAAAAGGAAATCCCTTACAGCACAGAGGTTTCCATTGAGGATTTTTTCGAAGAAGAAAATATCATCCGCATCAGGGCAGTCATCTATGTAGAGCGGGACAGTCAAAAAGGCATCATCATAGGCGAAGGCGGCAAAGCACTCAAAAGAGTCGGTACCCAAGCGAGGCACGAAATGGAAAAATTCTTTGGTAAAAAAATCTTCCTCGAAACCTTCGTCAAGGTAGAGGATGACTGGAGAAAGGATAAAAATAAATTGAGAAAATTTGGTTACGACCAATAAGAAAATAATAAAATGGCAAATATAGTAGCAATAGTTGGGCGGCCGAATGTAGGCAAATCTACCTTTTTCAATAGGTTGGTAGAAGAGCGAAAAGCCATTGAGGATAATGTCAGCGGGGTGACACGAGACAGGCATTATGGTCATGCACAGTGGGGCGGGAAATTCTTTTCGGTCATTGATACAGGTGGATATGTGATCGGTTCGGATGATGTCTTCGAAGCTGAGATCAGAAAACAAGTAAAATTGGCTATAGAAGAAGCCAATGTGATCCTATTTGTGGTAGACTGCTTGGATGGTTTGACAGATTTGGACAAGGATTTTGCGGCGGAGCTCCGTGCTTCCAAGAAGCCCATCTATATCGTAGCAAACAAAGCTGACAGTCCGGAAAAATCCATGTTGGCCGCGGAATTCTATGGTTTGGGATTGGGAGACAATGATGTATTTCCAATCGCTGCAGTCAGTGGAAGCGGTACCGGTGATCTTTTGGATGAAGTCATCAAACACTTTCCCGACGAAGGTGAAGAAGATCCAGATGCGGGAATTCCCAAAATCGCCATATTGGGAAGGCCAAATGTTGGCAAATCATCTTTTCTGAACGCCCTGTTGGGACAGGAAAGATCGATAGTAACCAATGAAGCGGGTACTACAAGGGATTCTATCCATACAAGATACAAACTATTCGGTCAGGATTTTATCATCACAGATACAGCAGGAATCAGGAAAAAAGCAAAGGTGAAGGAAGACATTGAGTTTTATTCAGTGATGCGTTCTTTGAGAACCTTGGAAGAATCCGATGTGTTGATCATCATCATTGATGCTACTAGAGGATTGGAAGCGCAGGATGTCAACCTGATTTCCTTGGGGATCAAAAACAACAAAGGAATTGTCATCATGGTCAACAAATGGGATCTGATCGAAAAAGACCACAAGACCATGGACAAGATCAAAAAAGAAATGTTGGAAAAGTTGGGTGAAAACAAGTGGATTCCGATCATTTTCACCTCTGTGGAAGAAAAACAAAGGATCATGCAGGCTATTGAACTGGCAGTCAAAGTCTATGAGAACAAGACCAAAAAGGTGACTACCTCAAAACTGAATGACATTATGCTTCCGGAAATTGAAAAATATCCGCCTCCTGCATGGAAAGGAAAATACATCAAGATCAAGTACATCACTCAGCTTCCGACCAAAAATCCGGTCTTTGCATTCTTCTGTAACCTGCCACAGTACATCAAAGATCCCTATAACAGGTATCTGGAAAACAGGATCCGTGAGAATTTTGATTTTGAAGGAGTTCCTATCAAGATTACATACAAAAAGAAATAAAATTAATTTTTGATGAATTGCTTGACAATGGGATAAATGGTATTACCTTTGCGTGCTGATTTAAAAATCCAGACAAAAAATTATGAAAAAGGTATTTGCAATGTTCGCTGTAGCAGGTTTGTTATTCACTGCTTCTTGCGGAAACAAAGAAGTTACAGAAGAGTCTACTGAAGAAGTAGAAGTTGTCATCGAAGAGACTGAAGAAGCTGTTGAAGAGACAGTTGAAGAAGCTACTGAAGAAGTAGAAGGTGCAGTTGAAGGTGCTACTGAAGAAGTTAAAGAAGTTGTTGAAGGTTAATTTCTTCCAACTCACAAGAAAGTCCCGCAGAAATGTGGGACTTTTTTTTTGCATTGTCTTATATTCAAGCCATGAATCATGAGTTGAAATTTTTGGAAACCTTTAAAAAACATGTTCCCCTGTCCGCAGCGGAATATTGTTGGAGTCTGTGGAAGGAACTGCCCTTTAATTTTTATATCACCAAGACCCGACAAACCAAGCTTGGGGACTTCCGGTACCGCAGAGATCAAAAAATCCAAACCATCACCATCAACCATGACCTAAATCCCTACCAATTTTTGATCACCTATGTCCACGAAGTGGCGCATTACAGGGCTTTTGAAAAGTTTGGACTGAATATCAAACCTCATGGCCAAGAATGGAAATCTACTTTCAGGGATCTGATTTCACCGCTTTTGATTGATCAGGTTTTCCCAAAAGACATCTTGATTCCTCTCAAAAGGCATTTTGTAAACCCCAAGGCAAGTTCCGGAGCCGATCTTTTTTTGAGTAAGTCCATCAAGAGGTATGATGAAAAAAAAGCTTTTGACGTATCTCTATTGGCTGACCTGATACCGGGATCGATTTTTGAACTGCAAGGAAGGGCTTTCAAAAAAGAACTGACTAGAAGAACGCGGGTACTTTGCCAAGAAGTGGATACCGGAAAGAAATACTTGATCTCTGCACATGCAGAGGTAAAAAAAATCGACAAGGATTAGGCTTTCTCTTCTCCGATCTGATTTTCCTCTTGGGAAAAATCCTTTGGCTGCGGAAGATCAGTAATGGAATTAATCCCAAAATATTCCATGAATTTTTCGCTCGTTCCGTAGAGAATGGGCCTCCCCACACTATCAGATTTGCCTTTGATGGAGACAAGTTCTTTCTCCAAAAGCTTTTGGATCGAATAATCACAATTCACACCCCGGATATGTTCGATTTCTGTCTTGGTCACAGGCTGCTTATAGGCGATGATGGAAAGTGTCTCAAGTTGGGCAGTGGATAACCTTTTGTGGGACTGTTGCTTGAGGAGTATGGAAATACTTGCTTGGTAAGCCGGCTTTGTCAAAAACTGATACCCTCCTGCAAGGTTTTCCAAAGCAAAGGAGAAGTCCTCATGGTTGTATTTAATTTGCAAAGCATCAATCGCTTCCAAAATATGGGCAACAGGAACTTCTGATTCAAACATCTCCGTCAGGCATTTTTGAATCTCTTCAATACCCAACGGAGACGGTGAACAGAAAATCAACGCTTCAATATGCCTTGGTAAAAAATCCAATTATTTTTTGGCAAGCTTTGCTTCTATGGAATGCATGGTGTGGGGTACTGCCCTAAGACGCTCTTTTGAAATCAATTTTCCGGTATCAACACAAACCCCGTAGGTTCCGTTTTTGATCCTGATCAAGGCATTTTCCAAATTGATGATGAATTTTTGCTGTCTCGCTGCCAGTTGACTCATACTTTCTCTTTCCAAAGTATCTGCTCCGTCCTCCAGAAGTTTTGAGGTTGAGGCTGTAAAATCAGTACCGCTGTCATTTTTTTTACTTAAGGTCTCTTTAAGAATCATTAATTCTTCTTTGGCAATAGCGACCTTTTTTAAAATAATATCTTCGAATTCCTTCAATTCTTCAGGAGAATATGCGGTCTTTCCTTCTTGATTCATAACTTTCTCTTTTTGATTTTTCTACAAACCGATATGGGATGATTGAAAAGTTCTCTAAAATACACTTACCTATTTAAAATCAAAAATTATAAAAATTATATCACCTTTTTTTTATTGGGAGAGGAGACTTTGTAACCTTTTTTCCAACAGCTTTTCATCCAAATAGAGTCGGTACTTAATATTGAGATAGCGTTGGATGGTTTTCAGGCTTTTGCCCTTTTGGATAAAATAAGTTTTCAATGTTTGGGATACGAGGTCAGGCTTCATAGGGAGAGGTTATTTTGGATGCTTCTAAATTACTGATTTTGTGGAATTAATCACGACAAGAACTAGAATTTTGTCCCGACAATTACTGTTTTTTTGATTTGATCCACTTTCCCCTGAAGGTCAAATATTTCAACCCATACGATATAAATACCGGGTCTGACTTTGGCTCCACTCGTATGCGTCCCGTCCCAAAGGTAAAAACCTTCATTTCCCCACACAGCATTTTGACATAGCTCACGGATCAGGGTGCCATCAACACCAAATATCCTGATTGTTGCCAACTTTCCGGGTTGATCGGATTTGTAGGAAATGGTGGTGTAAGGCTGCGTTCCGGGCAGATCAGGAACAAAAACCTTGGGGTCGACTTCAATGCCTATCTGAGCGTTTCCTTCATAAACATTTGAGTTTTGGTAGCCCGGCGTTGCAAATCCTTCAGTCGAAGAAGCCGAATGCCAATTGTTCGGGTTATCTATTGGCTGAAAGGGCGAAAGTCTTTCCAA
Source organism: Aquiflexum sp. (assembly GCF_977115555.1). Lineage (NCBI taxonomy): Bacteria > Pseudomonadati > Bacteroidota > Cytophagia > Cytophagales > Cyclobacteriaceae > Aquiflexum > Aquiflexum sp. The sequence goes on along the minus strand of NZ_CDSBKL010000055.1, from coordinate 6,343 downwards.
AGAAATTCCTTTGGTTTCTTTTAAAAGCCTGTGGTGCATTTTATCAGTATAGCTAAAAACCTCCGAAATGGATTCATCGGGGTTGAAGAATACCACATTGCCCGAAGAAATGGGATAACTTGGGATGGAAGAAAATTCAATAAATCTTTCTTCCCTGCTTTTTGGATATTCCTGTTTGAGTTTTTCTGCATCAGTCGTAAAAACTAAAAATGAATTTGGACCAAGGATATATTCCTCACTGAACAACACCCGTCTGTTTGCGGGCACATTTTCGTCATTCAGATTCGCCAGTTTCCAATCTTTCAGATTGATGAATTTTTGGGAGGTATTGTAGATTTCAACAAACTTTGGAGCGCCGGTTCGGGGATTAAACAGCACTTCATTCAGGACAATATCGCCTGCTTGTGCGACCGAAGGAATGACAAAAAATACCGTTTGGTTTGATTCAAAGAGATTTCCGGTACAGTCTCTTAGATTGGATACTTTAGATTCATAGAAAACCCCCTCCTGTATGTTTTGCTCAAACTCCAGAACCAATTCATTTGGATTATCCCCAATTTTGATACTTTGTATAGAAAGGGAAGGCTGAAATTCGAATGCAGTCTGACTTGTGTTTTGATTCAGAATTTTGGAAAAAACAAGAACCACTTTTTTTTCTCCGGTTACTGTTGACTTTACAAATTGAAGCGGAACCAAATCGGGTATTTGTTCGAAAACAGAATTTTGTTTTCCGGGCGTCCCTCTTTTTGGGTCTATCGAAGTCCTGAGATTGGTACTGATATTACAATCCAAAAATGGATTGACGATTTCAAGGCTATACCCACCCTGCGCAAAAGTACTTCCCCCAAATGTGGCTGTGACGTAAGCAATGCTGTCTATGGGAAGGTTTTCGGAATCAAGGATTTTAACCTGATCTCCTGAATTCAATAATGTCGGCCAATTTGCCAATCCGAGCACCGCTCCATAGTTTGCAAACTGTGGGGCAGAAGTCCTTGGGGTAAGGATTACATATTCTTCAGGTTCTAGAAGGTAAGGAGGAAGTGTAGTCTTCCTTTTGGAATTGGCAAGTTGAAGTCCTCCGATATATATCGGAAGCTCACCCGGATTGAAAAGCTCAACATATTCCACATTTGGGAGCGAATTACCAGACCGAGGTGCGGGCATGATTTCATTGATGATCAGATCTTTGAACTTCAATTTTGGCTGCGAAACAAATTGAAAAGAAAAAGATTGGCTTCCTAAGAAGTTACCATTGATATCAGCCAAACCCTCTACCTGAAGTAAATATTCTTTTCCTGATTCAAAGCCAAAATCCCATTCCAGTAAAACCTGAGTTCCATTTTGTTGTAAAACCACCGTACTTGGATTTCTTTCTAAGATGGAATAATTGGAAAGTACAGCAGTAAAAACCAGGTCTAAAGGCTCCGAGAAAACCGCCAAGATCTTGTCTGAAGACAAGGGTATCACATTAACCAATGCCGGAGGAGTAATGTCCCAAACAAAATCCCTCGAGGATCCTGGAATAGGATAGCCTCTATCAGTCCTCCTAGAAGGCAGTATCAAAGCATAAACAAAACTTTCTTCAAAAGTCTGATTGCTTTTTAATTCAATCAAATTTGGCTTAGGAAAAGCAGTCTCAAAAATAAACTCAGGCCTTTCCTCTATTTCAAATTTCAATTCCTCCTGATTCAAGGCCATACTATGGGCAATATTTATGGTTTGGCTATTGCTCAAAAAAACCTCCTCTACAAAATCCTCATAGCGTAAAATACCCATGTCAGATTGGGGGTTTTCTGTTCCAGCATTGTTTCGGATATTGGAGACAGAGATCTCGAAGACTTTTCCCAAAGGCAATTCCTCGGAGAGACTCAAAAGAACTTCAAATCCATTGGGCAATAATTCAACATTGAGGGGATTTTTCCCATTAATCATAAAATGCGAAGTCTGACTTACCGAAGCGGGAAGATAGAAGTGACTGAAACTGACTTTCAATTGCTTTGCATTTTCTATTCGGATATCACCGATTTTGATATTGGAATTGTCAAGCTCAAATTCTATCTCCTCGGTATTCCTTCCATTTTTGTCCTGAATATTCTCTAGAAGAATGGGGATTTTTACACTTTCAATCACTGAATTGGAATAAACCACAAAAGAAGAATCTGTATAAAATAATAGCTCCTCGATCAGGTAGGGACCTATGGAAACCTGTTCTGAAGACAGGGAATGTATTTCCCTGTCAAGCCTTACTTCCAAAGAATAAGGAGTTAGCATCTTGGCGCTTTTGATCCGGACAGGATCGATCATCTGATCTCCATCAAAATCCCGAAGTCGTCCATAAAAAACCGGGCAGAGGAACCCGATCCCGAACCGTATTTGACTTCTATTTTGATGATGAGCTCCATTAAATCATAAAACCCTTCAGGAATGGGAATTTCAAAAAGCTGATAATCTGTATTCTGATTGGGAAAGGCTTGGGTACTGCCTACACTCACAGTATTTTGAAAAGGGTCTGAAAGGGATTTTGCAAATGAAATTTCTACTTCTGCCGGTCGGTTTCCTGTTCCGTTTTGTTTGGACTTTGCGAAAAAAGCGATTTTCGGTTCGAACTTTCCCTGTGTATTTGTTTTGATATAAATCAGGCCATTGAATGAGCTGATAGGCTGCACCGCCAATGCCCTGGATCCAAAGCGGCCTTCGCCTGACACTTGAAATACCCTTGCCGCTGTACTTCTTACCTCATTGGCTGACCAATTTTCCAAAAATTCCTCAGGATGACTGACTATATCAAAGCTTTTTTCAAAATCCTGAACCTGAGAAAATACCTTTCCCGATCCGAACATTCCCTGAAAAAGAAAGGTTAAGCATAAAACTTTGACTAAGAATCCAGGCTTCATATGACTAAAAATAAAAAACAGGTTTTAGTCAATCCGATTTGAAACGCTTAAGTTGTATAAATTTCAAAACCAATAAAAAATAAGCGGAATTATTGAATATAAAGCAATTATCTATTGGCTTCATATCATTATTGAAAATTCTTGCCTTACCTTTGCGGTTCAATTTTAAAAACAATCCATAACAAAATGAAACTAGCCGTTGTAGGAGCTACCGGATTGGTAGGCTCAGAAATCCTCGAGGTGCTGGAAGAGCACCAATTTCCATTTGATGAATTACTCCTTGTCGCAAGCGAAAGATCCGCAGGGAAAAAGATGACTTTCAAGGGTAAGGAATACACGGTAATTGGATTGAAACAGGCTGTTTCTGAGAAGCCTGACGTTGCGATCTTTTCTGCAGGTGGAAGTACTTCTTTGGAATGGGCTCCCCAATTCGCTGAAGTAGGAACAATCGTCATCGACAATTCATCTGCTTGGAGAATGGATCCGAGCAAAAAATTGGTTGTCCCTGAAATCAACGCCAAAGATTTGAGAATTGACGACCGCATCATTGCCAATCCAAATTGCTCTACCATTCAGATGGTATTGGCTTTGAATCCTCTGAGGTTGAAATATGGCATCAAAAGAATAGTAGTCTCCACTTACCAATCTGTCACAGGAACAGGCAAAGCCGCTGTCGACCAAATGATGGCCGAGCGCGCCGGAGTTCCTGCAGAAATGGTCTATCCCCATAAAATTGACCTCAATGTATTGCCTCATATAGATGTCTTCCAGCCAAACGGTTATACCAAGGAAGAAATGAAAATGATCAATGAAACCAAAAAGATTTTTGGTGACAACAGTATCCAAGTCACTGCCACCACAGTCAGGATCCCGACGATGGGCGGCCACTCCGAAGCTGTCAACGTGGAGTTCCACAAAGATTTTGATTTGGATGAGGTGAGGGAAATTCTTTCCAATACCCCAGGTGTGATTGTTCAGGATGATCCTTCGAACAATATTTACCCTATGCCATTGACTGCGCATAAAAAAGATGAGGTTTTTGTAGGAAGATTGAGAAGAGACGAATCACAACCCAATACGCTGAACATGTGGATCGTGGCCGATAACCTGAGAAAGGGAGCTGCCACCAATGCCGTTCAGATAGCGGAATACCTGATGGAACACAGCATGGCGTAATTGGATTAATTTCAACCCGTGGTTTTGAGTCATGGTTTGAAATCTTCATTTTTGCTTTAGGATGTCAATTTCAACATATACAGCAGCATTAAAACAATTTGTGCAGGACCACCACTCGGAGGATCCTGCACAATTGCTTTTTGCCTATTCGGGAAAAACTGATTTTGACCTCAAAGCAGCTGTGCAGCAGATTCAGTCACGCCAAAAAGCCAAACACAAAATCCCTTCCTGGACTACCAATCAGGATGTCCTATTTCCTGTCAGCCTTTCTTTGGAGCAGGCTTCCTCAGAGGAAACCGCCAAATTTAAATCCTCCATTGTTAATGGGAAAATCTTCATTGACCTCACAGGGGGATTTGGGGTAGATACTTTTTTCCTTTCTGAGCATTTCCAAAAAGCCGTTTACTGCGAAAGGGATACCGAATTGGCAGCAATCGTCCGGCATAATTTTGACTTACTCAAACCGGGCAAATTCGAAATTGTGGAAGGTGATTCTTTGGAATACCTCTCCAATTCAAATCAGGCCTTTGACCTGACCTATGTTGACCCGGCAAGAAGGGGGGATCACAACCAAAAATTGTACAAATTTGCCGACTGTGAACCTGATATTGTCAGTAACTGGAACTTTCTCCAATCGAAGTCCAAAGCCGTATTGATCAAAGCATCCCCTATGTTGGACATCAAACAGGCATTGGCTGAAATCCCTGAAATTCAGAAAGTATGGGTCATTTCCGTCAAAAACGAGGTGAAAGAGGTTTTGCTGCTTTGGGAAAAAGGGGAAGGATCCAATGAGAGAATTATCCATGCGGTGGATTTGCAGACAAATGGGCCAAAAGAGTTTTCTTTTAGCTATGAAGAAGAGGAATCGAGCGAAAGCATTTTTGGGGAAGTGGAGGCATACCTAATCGAGCCCTATGCTCCGATATTGAAAGCCGGTGCTTTCAGGAGTTTCGGGAAAAGATTCGGCTTAACTAAGCTTCATCCAAATTCGCATTTATACACCTGCAAGGATTTGCCTAATGAAATTCAAGGGAGAGTTTTTGAAGTAATTCGGGAAATCAACAACCCAAAAAAAGACCTGAAGACACTTTTTCCATCAGGAAAAGTCAACGTGATCACCAGAAACTACGCCTTATCAGCCGAGGAACTCAAGAAAAAATACAAGCTTAAAGACGGCGGAAAGGAATTCCTGATCGGGACAAAAGTGGGTGAGAGGTTTGTAATGTTTTTTTGTAGAATAATTTCTTAAAGATCGATGAAAGGAAGTGAGTGAAGACACTCACTTTGGCATTTGAAGAATTTCTCAAGATCGCCGTCGTCAGTGTCCCACTGACGATTTCATTATTTTAATCCTAGCATTTAAAACGGGAAATAGAAGTGAGTGAAGACCCTCACTTTGGCACTTGAACCTCACATTTACTACGATAGGTTCGCCATCGTCAGTGTCTCCACTGACGACCTTTAATTTAAATCCAACATATAGCAAATAAATATTCAATCAGTTTACATCTTTTCCCCCACATGAGTCAAAAAACCAAACTTGTCCACTCCTTTTTCATAAAAGCTATATGAGGAGTATGGATATTTTTCGGGATCATCAACCAACATCCATTTTCCTCGGCAGGGGTTACGATGAATGTAATCCAATTTTTGATAAATTACTGATGGGCTGTATAACTCAATTGGAAGGGAATCTCTTTGCCAAAAACAATAGTCTTTATTTACCTCCTCAACTTTGAATTTGGATAATATTTCAGGGTTACCTACCCTTAGTTCTTTTAAAAAATGATGGCTTGTAAACTTAAGAAAGCTTGCATGAGGCATCTCCTTTCCATTAGGTTCCAACAATTCCCAAATAAGGTGAATATGGTTTGGCATAATCACTAATCCATAGATTTTGATCAGTTCCTTATTTGAAAGATATTTCAAACTTGAAAGGACAATATTTTTGAATTTTTCTTCATTTAAAAGTGGGATCCATTTGTGGATGGTACAAGTAAAGAAGTAAATCTTCTCTAATTCCATAAAAAGCCATTTACCATTTGAGTTGCTCTAATTTAAAAAATTAATTTATCAATGATGTTTTGAGGTAAAAAAAATTTTTTTAATCAAAATTAAAAATCATGATCAACCTATACCTATTGGCAGTTTAGGCGATGGATTTTGGCGAATGTTAGGATTAGTTTTAGCGATGGTTAATCTTGAAAATGGAATTTTATTAGTTGATGAAATTGATACTGCACAGGTTTATAAAGATTTGTCAGATGCTGGTA
>NZ_CDSBKL010000054.1:0-16195 GCF_977115555.1 Aquiflexum sp. | reverse complement strand
TTAAATTTGCACTCCAATTACGGGAATGATTTAAAAAAAAACAAATCAATTCGTAGCAGATTATCTAGCCTGATAACGATCAGAAAGATAAAAAAGGCAAATGATTCCGTAGCTCAGCTGGTAGAGCAATACACTTTTAATGTATGGGTCCTGGGTTCGAGCCCCAGCGGGATCACAAGTTTAGCTTGCAAGGAGTTAAAAAGTATTTGAGTTAATAAAAAAGTTTCGGGGTGTAGCGTAGCCCGGTATCGCGCCTGCTTTGGGAGCAGGAGGTCGTAGGTTCGAATCCTGCCACCCCGACTTTATTTGCCTTTGTTTGTTCGTAATGATCAATCAAAATTTTATCCAGGTCCTGTAGCTCAATTGGATAGAGCAACTGCCTTCTAAGCAGTAGGTTTCAGGTTCGATTCCTGACAGGATCACACAAGAGCTTTAAGAGCATCTCTTCAAGGGGATGCTCAATTTATTAGGTAGTGTTCCTGTTTGTTAGTGTGACTATCTGGTCAATAAGGTTTGATTATTTATCCCGATGGCTTTCGGGATGGTAGAGCAAAACAATTGATTCCGTATCCCGATTGCTATCGGTACGGTAGAGCAAATATATGATTCCGTAGCTCAGCTGGTAGAGCAATACACTTTTAATGTATGGGTCCTGGGTTCGAATCCCAGCGGGATCACCAAGGCCTCCTCAAAAGGGAGGTTTTTTCTTTTTGGGATTGAGACTTTAATTATACCCATTTTTAAAAAATCAAATAATCCCAGGAATTTTAGGTTATTTGAATCTAAAAAATTTAATTCGGTTTATAATTTTGAAACCTTCGTTATCGTCATGAGTAAAATCTACTGGTGTAAAATTGATCACACCGTAACCTATTCAAATTATGTCTAGATCCACTACCCAACAAAGAAAACTTAAAATCGCTATTATCCTCACAGTATTGATTGTCATGATTTTTGGTAAAAATATACTTGAAAGGAAAAATTTCCGTGAACTCGGCAACTCCTTTGTGTCTTTCTATGAAGACAGATTAGTGGTAGAGAGTTATATATTTTCAATTTCAGAAAAGCTTTTCAGGATAAAACTTTTGGTAAACCACTGTCAATTTGAAAGTGATTACAGCCACGTGGTGGATGAAATCAGTACTTTTGAAGCTGATATATTGAACCTTGTCCAGGAGTTTGAAGATACCAAATTGACGATTGCTGAAGCTGGGTTTTTGACTGATTTCAAAAAAATAATCCAAGAAAACCTGAGGATCGCGGATTACAAATCTCTTTATTCGGAAGAGTCCGGAATAAATGCGGATAAAGTGAAAGAATACAATTCTTATATAGAAAAAGCAATTTTAGACCTGGAGAAACTTTCACAGATACAAATCGAGGAAGGACAAAAGTTAGCGACGAATTCAGATAAAGTGGTTAATAGGTCTCAAATTTGGTCACAATTTGAAGTGGCAGCTTTGGTAATACTGATAGTTATAATCTATTTGTTGATTTATACTTCGAGGTCAATCAAATCGAATTTTGTAGAGTAAAACAACAGGCCTGCAAAATGGATGCAGGCCTGTTTATTTTTAGAAAACCAAAGATTTCATAAATGCTGCATTTTTCTCAGCAGCTTCAATAGGAGTTGTTCCTTCAAACCTTTCCTGCTCCACAATAAAGTAATTCATCCCGTTATCCATTCCCGCACGAAGGATGCTGGGAAAATCCATGATCCCTGTACCGATTATAGTAGATCCATTTGGCTCCGAGAATTCAAAGTCACCTGATTTATCCTTCACATGACCAAGGGTAAATCTGTTTGGGTACTTTTTGATATATTCAATCGGGTCTTTACCTGCGGTATAAACCCAATATGTGTCCATTTCAAAATCTACCAAGCCCGGATCGGTATTTTCCAACATGTAGTCATGTGGGATTTGGCCTTCGAGTTCAATAAAACTATAGCCATGGTTGTGGTAGGCAAATTTGATTCCCTGCTGTTTGCATATTTCTCCTTGCTTGTTGAAATCATCCGTGATTCTCTTGAAATCATCCATAGATTTCTGAGGTCCTACCCATGGATTGATCAGGTATTTCATTCCGATAGCTGCAGCCTCTTCGGCCTGTTTTTCAAGGTTTTCGTAAGTATTGGCATGGGAAGCGATGAAATCAATGCCTAAGTCATCGGTCAGGCTTTTGAATTCTGTATTTTTCATTCCCCAAAAGATTCCTTTTCCATCATCAAAACCCTCAATCTGGGTATAGCCAAATCCTGCTATTGTTTTTATGGTTGCAATTGGGTCCTCAGCCATCTTTTCTTTTACAGAATACAATTGGAGGCCAAAATTATCCAAAATTCCTGTAGAGGCGCTCAAAACTGCTTTTGTGAGGGTGTCACTTTCTTTTTTTGGCGAGCAAAACTGTAGGGGAAGGAATGCCCCCGCGCTCATTGCCGCACTTAACTTGATGAATGTTCTTCTATTTTTCATGCTGGGGTTTTGTTTAATTTAAAAGAGACTATCCTGGGACAGCCTCTTTGTTTTCTGGTTATTAAATTGCGTATGCCTTATCTCCGGGTTTATATTCAATACAGGGTTCATATTTGCCCGGTACCTCGTAATACCTCAATTGCTGGGTGGCGCCTACTTCGGACGTGAAATAACCCAAAACGGTCAAATCCTGAAGCATTTTGACCACACCTGCATTTTTGTCTTCAGCATCGGCTGTTGCCTTAGCTTTCAGTTCATTTAGATAAGCAGTACGGTCTTCCAAAGTAGCATCAATAAAATCGCTTCCTTTGCTGGTTTTGAAGTCCTTTCTGATAAAATTCAGTCCATCAACAAAAGCTGTCTGCTGCTCGGCATTGTAGGTGTCCTTCACCATCATTACCATAAAACCACCAATGCCAACTTCTTTGGCTCCCGGAGTATCTGTGGTAGGGATGATGGCCTCACCAATTTCGTCTAAGAATGCGATATCTTTTGGAGAAAATTCCAGGCCTACAATTTGTTCGTCCGGCGCACATCCTGTGAGGATGACATTGGCTCCGACCATTGTTCCCCCCATCATTAAAACGACACTTTTCAAAGCATCTCTTCTATTCATTGCCATGATTGAGTTCTTTTAAGATTATAAATTTCCTTTTTTAAGTTCGCTGACAGCAAAATCCGCAGCTCTCGCTGTCAAAGCCATGTAGGTCAAAGAAGGATTTTGGGCCGCTGCTGAAGTCATACAGGCTCCATCGGTGACAAATACATTCATAGCATCCCAAACTTGGTTATTACCGTTTAGAACAGAGGTTTTGGGATCCCGTCCCATCCTTGCGGTTCCCATTTCGTGGATTCCTTGACCAAAAGTGTAACCTGCATCAAATGTTTTGACATTTTTCAATCCAGCTGCCTCAAGCATTTCAGCAGCATCGTTCATCATGTCAACCCTCATTTTTTTCTCGTTTTCTTTGATTTCGGCATCCATCTCCAGAATTGAAATACCCCATTTGTCTACCTTGTCTTTGCTGAGTTTGATGGTGTTTTCGTGGTAAGGGAGTATTTCTCCAAATGCGGTGATTCCCATACTCCAAGGTCCTGGTTCACTTAATGCCTCTTTCATAGGTGCACCGAAGTTCATTTCAGCGACATTTCTACTCCATCCTGATCTTGAAGCACCACCTTGATAACCAAAGCCCCTTAGGTAGTCTCTTTTGTCTCCATCCACATTTCTAAATCTAGGGATGTAAACACCATTTGGTCTTCTTCCAAAGTAGTACTTGTCTTCATATCCTTCGGCCGTTCCATTGGCGCCTAATCTGAAATGATGGTCCATGACATTGTGCCCCAATTCTCCTGAGCTGCTTCCCAATCCTTCCGGCCAAATATCAGTTGCGGATCTCATCAGAATGGAAGTGGAATTGAAGGCAGATGCACAAAGGAAAATGATCTTGGCATTGAATTCATAAGTCTGGTTTGTTTCACCATCTATGATTTCTACCCCTGTGGCTTTTTTGCTGTCTTTATCATAAATCAATTTGGTGACAATGGACCAAGGTCTCAAAGTCAGGTTTCCTGTCTTAATTGCAGCAGGCATGGTAGAGGATTGGGTAGAAAAATAACCACCAAATGGACAGCCCAGCGAGCATTTGTTTCTAAACTGACATTGGGACCTGCCTTCCAAAGGCTGAGTAAGGTTGGCAACCCTCCCGATAGTGACTAGCCTTTTTCCGTCAAATGCTTTCTTTACTCTTTCTGCAACATCTTTCTCAACGCAGTTGAGTGGCATAGGTGGCTGAAAATCCCCGTCAGGCAATTGGGCAAGGCCATCCTTATTTCCTGAAATACCCGCAAATTTCTCCACGTGGCTGTACCAAGGTGCCAGATCTTTGTACCTGATCGGCCAGTCTACCGCAATTCCTTCTTTAAGATTAGCTTCAAAATCCAAATCACCTAATCGATAACTTTGTCTTCCCCAAAGCAGAGATCTTCCGCCTACTTGATATCCCCTAAACCAAGTGAATGGTTTGGTTTCGATATAAGGAGATTCAGATTCATGTGCCCACCAATCCAGGTTGAGCTCATTAAGTACGTAATCTCTTTTTAGATTCGGATGTGCTTCAAGCATTTCTGTTGTTCTCCTGCCTCTGTGAGGAACTTCCCAAGGTGCAAGCGTAGCTGTTTTGTAATCGGTTTTGTGTACTACATTGGGTCCTCTTTCGAGCATGAGGACCTTTAGTCCTTTTTCTGTCAACTCTTTCGCTGCCCAGCCCCCGCTGATTCCGGAGCCGACCACGATAGCGTCATAGGTATTGTCTGCCATAATTAGTTATTGGTTGAATTTATTTATATATCACATATTCTGATGGCCTCGGCAAGTGAAGCCATTTTGTCTGCCTTTTTTGGGACAAATTCCTGACAGAAATATCCTTTGTACCCCGTTTCCAAGATTGCTTTTACAATCGGCGGATAATAGATTTCCTGGGTCTCATCTATTTCATTCCTTCCTGGATTTCCGGCGGTATGATAATGCCCAAAGTATTTGTGGTCTCTTTTGATGGTACGAATTATGTCTCCCTCCATGATCTGCATATGGTAGATATCGTATAGGAGCTTGAGATTGGGAGAATCCACTCTTTTGCAAAGTTCAATTCCCCATGCACTTTTGTCGCACATATAATCTGCATGGTCTACCTTGCTGTTGAGTAGCTCCATAATAATCATTACATTGTGCTTTTCTGCCGTTGCCATGATTTTTTTAAGACCTTCAGCAGAATTCTTTAAACCTGTCTCGTCATCCATTCCGTTTCTGTTGCCGCTGAAGGCGATCAGATTTTTGTATCCTGCTTTTGCTACCAAAGGAATAACTTCCTCATAACCTTTGATCAACTGTTCATGGTTTTTTGGGTCATTCCAGCCTTTAACGATTCCCATGTCTGCACCATTGCACAGTGAGCATACCACACCGTGTTTTTGGAGGATATGCCAGTTGTTTGGTCCTATCAAGTCAATGGCATTGAATCCGATTTTTTTGATTTCAATACAAAGCTCCTCAATGGTCATCGGATTAAAAGGCCAATGACAGACGGCGTGGTTGACATTTCCTTTGAGTTGATAGGGCATATTTTCTGCTTGGGTATTGATTAATGGCAATCCGGTGGCGGCCGCTGTCCCCATCAATATTTTTTTCAGACTGTTTCTTCTGCTGGTATGAGTCATGATTCAATAGGTTTTATTTCAGGCTTTTTGTTCATTGTTTCATTCTTAAAGAATATCAGGAAAATCAATACCACTAATATAGCAATACCAGATGGAATCATCCAGATGGACTTCCAATCATGTGTACCATCTGCATTCAAATATAAATCAGTGACTTGTCCGGCGACAGCAAATCCTATCAGCATTCCAAAGCCATAGGTAGCCAAAGTAATAAGTCCTTGGGCTGAGGATTGAAATTTCTCTCCTGCCTTAGAATCGGTGTAGATTTGACCTGAAACAAAAAAGAAATCGTAGCAGATACCATGAAGCGCAATGCCCACAATCAACAAATAGAGTCCACCTCCTGCATCTCCGATCGAAAATAGTGCATACCGCACCACCCAAGCCAACATTCCTACCAACATGGTCATTTTAAAGCCGAATCTTTTGAAGAAAAAAGGAAGCAAAAGCAGGAAGAAAGCTTCTGAAACCTGCCCGATTGTCATTTTGCCCGTAGGGTCGGAAACGCCGATTTCAGCCAGAAAAGGGTTAGCATTTTGATAATAAAAAGCCAAAGGTATACAGATCAAAATGGATGAAAGGAAGAATATGGCATAGTTTTTATCCTTCAATAGTTTCAATGCATCCAGACCGATCAAATCACCGATTTTTACTTTTTCATTTTTATTGGCTCTAGGAGGAGTTTTTGGTAAAGTGAATGAGAATAAGCCCAAAATCAGGGAAGATATCGAAGCCATTAGAAAAGTATTTTTCAGGAAACCGTTGGACATATTTCCCACTTCATCCCACATAAAAACATAACTGATGGAAAGTCCCGCTGCGATCCAACCTATGGTACCCCAAACTCTGATGGGAGAAAATTCTTTTTCGGGGTCTTTCATCTGTCTGAAAGAAACCGAATTGACTAAAGCCAGCGTCGGCATGTAGAGCACCATGTACCCGAATATGAACGGATAAAACAAATCGAAACTCGTGGCCTGATAGCAGAGATATAGCAAGACTGCACCAATAAGGTGGAGGAAGCCAAGAATCTTTTCGGCATTGAAATATCGGTCAGCTATCAGCCCGATGATAAATGGCGCAATGATAGCACCAAATGACTGGGTAGAAAATGCAGCACCGATCTGTGTATAGCTTGCACCTAAGTTTGTAACCAAAAAAGTACCCATGGTCACATACCAGGAACCCCAAACGAAGAATTCCAAGAACATCATGAAAGAAAGTTGGGCTCTGGTTCCGGAATGCATATGTCGTGGTTGATTGGTTAAAATCAGATGAAATGAAGCAGTAAAGTATCAATTTTATGTTTAAAATTAAGGGATTTTGCCTTAATTTTAGTTTTTCTGAAAGACCGAATGAAATAAGGCATTAAGCAGTTCAAAACTTTACCACTCATAACATCTTACTGCAATTGGTCATTTATTTCATTTCGTGTTTAAGTCAAACCAAATCATAATTTATCTTACAAGAAATTTAAAACATTATTGTAAACCCTGAAAACCTAAAATCCAGAATAAATATGGCAGCACAGAAAAAACTCAAAATGGGAATGGTCGGAGGCGGTCCTGGTGCATTTATCGGTGCAATACACCGGAGTGCAGCTTTGATGGACGGTTTGATAGAAATCACAGCAGGATCTTTTAGCAGCAACCCTGAAAAATCCCGACAGGCAGGTGAAGAACTCATGCTTGACCCATCGAGAGTTTATTCCTCCTATGATGAAATGATCCAAAAGGAACTCGCATTACCGGAATCTGAGCGGATTGACATCATCAGTATTGTAACCCCAAACAATGTTCACTTTGATCCGACCAAAAAAGCTTTGGAGGCAGGATTTCATGTCGTGTTGGACAAGCCGATGACTTTGACCTATGACCAAGCCAAAGATCTTTACAAAATCATCAAAAAGAGCGACAAGCTTTTTTGTCTGACACATACCTATACAGGATATCCGATGATCAAGCAGATGAAGCAGATGATTGCAGAAGGGGTCATCGGCGAAGTCAGGAAAGTATATGTAGAATATCCTCAAGGATGGCTCCATAAGCTTCTAGAATATGAAAATAAACAGGCAGAGTGGAGAACTGACCCGACGAGAAACGGCAAGGCGGGTTGCTTTGGCGACATTGGTACACATGCCTTCAACCTAGCAGAATATGTCTCAGGAATAAAAGTGGCAAAAATATGTGCTGACCTTGATATCAAAGTCAAAGGAAGACCTATAGATGATGATGGAGCTGTTTTAATGCGGTTTGAAAACAATGCATCAGGGATTTTGACTGCTTCACAGATCGATGCCGGTTGTGAGAACAACCTCAAAATCCGTGTTTATGGAGAAAAAGGTGGGTTGGAATGGATGCAGGAAGATAACAATACCTTGAGACTAAGATGGTCTGACAGGCCAGATGAAATATACCGTGCAGGAAATGGCTATCTTGGCTCTTTGGCCAGTGAAAACACCAGAACTCCCGCAGGTCACCCAGAAGGTTATATTGAAGCTTTTGCCAATATTTACAGAAACTTTGCGAGGTGCATTTATGCATTGAGAAAAGGGGAGGAACCCAAAGCCGAATGGTGGGATTTCCCGGGAGCTGAAGATGGTATCAGGGGTATGGCCTTTATCGAAAATGTATTGGCGAGCTCAGCTTCAGACATGAAGTGGACACCGTTTACTGTGGAGTATTAAAAATGGGGGAGATAAGCGAGAAACAAGAAGAAAGTATCAAGTACTAAGTACCAAGTACCAAGTCCTGAGCTCTCTTAATGAATCGCTAATCCAAATTTGAAACCTTTAAACTTTCCAAACATTTTAATTTTACAATTTTCCAATCTTAAAATTTTCCAATCTTTAATTACATAAACCTATGAAAACCATAAAGGGACCAGCAGTTTTTTTGGCGCAGTTTGCTGATGACAAGGCGCCGTTCAACAGTCTAAAAAGCATCTGCGAGTGGATGTCTGCAGCCGGATACAAAGGTGTTCAGATTCCATCCTGGGATGGGAGATTGATTGATCTTCAAAAAGCGGCTGAAAGTAAAACCTACGCTGATGAAATCAAAGGCATCGTCAATGCCACAGGCATGGAAATCACCGAACTTTCTACCCACCTTCAAGGACAATTGGTGGCCACACATCCTGCTTATAATGAGCTTTTCGATGGTTTTGCTCCTGCAAACCTTGCCGGTAATCTTAAAGCTAAATCCGAGTGGGCTACCCAACAGCTGAAATTTGCCGCTAAAGCCTCTGCCAATCTTGGACTGAATGCCCATGCGACTTTTTCGGGTGCCCTGATGTGGCAAACGGTATATCCTTGGCCACAGCGGCCGGCAGGTCTAGTTGATACAGGATTTACCGAATTGGCCAAAAGATGGATGCCTATCTTGGATACATTTGAGGAATATGGTGTCGATGTATGTTATGAACTGCACCCAGGTGAAGACCTTCACGACGGGATTACTTTCGAAATGTTTTTGGAGAAAGTAAACAACCACAAGCGTGCAAATATCCTATATGACCCAAGCCACTTTGTATTACAGTGTCTTGACTATTTGCAATTCATTGATTTTTATCACGAAAGAATCAAAATGTTCCATGTAAAGGATGCTGAATTCAATCCTACCGGCAAGCAGGGAGTTTATGGCGGATACCAAGGATGGGTACAGCGTGCCGGAAGATTCCGCTCTTTGGGAGATGGTCAAGTTGATTTTAGTGGTATCTTTAGCAAACTTTCCCAGTACGACTACTCCGGTTGGGCAGTACTCGAATGGGAATGTGCCATCAAGCATCCCGAACAGGGAGCGCTTGAGGGAGCTCCTTTTATAGCAGACCATATCATCAGGGTAACAGAAAAAGCTTTTGATGATTTTGCTTCAGCAGGTGCTGACGAGGCTTTCAATAAAAAAATCTTAGGAATTTAAATTACCATTAACCTATATTTTATGAAACTGATTAAATCATTGACTCTTGGCTTGATAGCCGTATCCGCATTGACTTATTCCTGTGGTGGAGGTTCGAACTCTGAAACTGCTACTACAGAGACTGCGGTCACACCACCCCCCGCAGCACCGATTAGTCTGGAAGAAAAATACAAAGACGATCCGATCTTTATTGCAGGTCAAGCAAAGACCAAAGAGTCTGGCTGTACTGCTTGTCACATGGTAGAAAGAAAAATTGTAGGACCATCTTACGCCGATGTAGCTGCAAAGTATGAAAGCACCCCTGAAAATATCGCTTTGCTGACCAAGCACGTGATCGAAGGACATGTAGGTACTTGGGGAGAAATCGCAATGACTCCACATCCACAGCTTGCACCTGCTGACGTGGAGGAGATGGTGAAATATGTTCTCCTTTTGAAGAAATAATAATGAAAAAACAAGCCTTTATATTTCTGTTTTCAGCTTCCATGGTATTTGCCTGTGGGGGGAACCAAGAGGCAACCGAAGAAACTGAGGTTGCAGAGTTAGCTGAAACTGTTGCTCCTGAATCTGAGTGGATCAGCCTATTTGATGGAACTTCATTTAACGGATGGTCCAAATATGGTGGGGGAGAAGTCGGCAAAGCCTGGAAAGTTCAGGATGGCGCCATTTACCTTGATGCAACCAACAAAGACGGTTGGCAGACCGGAGACGGTGGTGACATCGTGACCAATGAGGAATTTGAAAACTTCCACTTACAAGTGGAGTGGAAAATAGCTCCTAATGGAAACAGCGGCATTATCTTCTTTGTGCATGAAGCACCTGAGTTTTCTTATCCTTGGAATACCGGGATGGAAATGCAGGTTCTTGACAATGGTGGACATCCTGATGCCAAGATCGTAAGCCACCGCGCAGGTGATTTGTATGACCTGATCGTAAGCAGTGAAGAGACTGTGAAGCCTGTCGGAGAATGGAATCTAGCAGAAATCATCGCCAAAGACGGAAATCTTGAACTTCACCTTAATGGAGTCATGATTGTGTCCACCACCCTTTGGACTCCTGAGTGGGAAGCTTTGATCGCCAAAAGTAAATTCAAAGACATGCCAGGTTTTGGGACCTTCAAGAAAGGCAAAATCGCCCTTCAAGACCATGGAGATGAAGTATGGTTTAGAAATATCAGGATCAAGAAGCTGTAGATTTCTATAAAAAAATCATTTAAAAACAAAACCCAGGTTAAAAACCTGGGTTTTGTTTTTTTTTGGAAAGTTTTTTTTTAATTCCCGGGAAATCTAAAAACTAACCCCCCGTCAAACCCAAATTGAAGCATGGTAGAGTAAGTGGAAACGCCTGCACTTGATCCCCCTGTTCCAAAGAAAAAACCTCCGCCTACAGATTGGACTGCGGAAAATAATGATGCCTGAAGCCTTATAGCAATACTCTCTGAAACCCAAAAGTTAGATCCACCTCGGATATTCCATGAGAACTTTGTAGAGTTGCTTTTATTTCCATTATCAGGATTTCGGATATTAAAGATCCCCATCCCAAGACCGCCGCCCACAAAAGGTTCCACTGTATCATTAATCGGAAAATAATTAGTGAAGTTTACCATCACCCAATTGATTCCCACTTCAAAATTTGAAGTGTTAATACCACCTCCTCCTATACTTGGGTCCCGATAGGTGGTCGGTGCAAAGGTATCCTGTCTTTTGTATTGCAATTCAATGGCACGATTACCCGGGATTGCATATTCCAAACCGACCCCCCATCTAAAGCCATCGTCAAAACGGCCTTGAACATAAGAATTGGCTGTATAATAATTGTCAAAGCTATCAGGAAATACATATCCAGCATAAGTATTTACGCGTAAACCTTGGCCAAAACTTAATCCACTTAAAAGTATAAATGCGATAAGAATTATTGTTTTTTTCATTTTTCTAAAGGGGTTTAATTCGTGATTTTTTTTAATAGAGGGAGGAATAATAGGTGATCCGTTTTTTGACAGAGAAATATGCCATTTATAAATTCGAAATTTTGCTCTGTTAGTATTTTGTTGAAAGATAGCAAAGAGCTGATATTTTCTTCAAAAAAGCTTCAAAAAATAATAAAGCTTTTTCTTTCTAAAATTAGATATTAGGGTCTAATTTCTTTTTGCCCGTAAAAATTCCCTCTGCCATAGTTCCAAGTTTTACTTTTCCTTTCATTTCAGTTCCATCCACGGTGCCGTCATATTCAATTATTTCTCCGCTAATTCTGAATTCGAGATGGATAATATTACCCTTGAGAGTTCCTTTTACTTCGGAGTCTCCCAATTGACCCGAATATTTTCCCTTTAGATTGGTGGCGTCTACGTGTTCAAGTACAAAAGTCGGCGAACCGCTTCCCACCGTGGTTTCAACATTCATAATCCACGTTCCTTTTACATTTGTGGCGGTTTGTGCCAATAGAAAATCAGTTTTTACTACAAAGAATAAGATGAGAATAAAGGCTAATTTTTTCATTTCAATTGATTTAAGTGAAAGTCGAATTTAAGAAAATTCTGAAAGTATTTTATTTCAATTTTTATGGACTTTAGGTGGATTTCAGATTTCTGACTTTTTGCTTAAATTAGGATGCAGTGACTCATATTTTGACTGGAAAAGCCTTTTTTTTTTATTTCGGATTTACTATTACTCTGAAGGCTAAATTTCATTAGTGGTATTTTAAATAGTTGTCCAAAAAGATTTAATTAATGGACTCAAGTTAAAGCAAGTTTTTCCTTCTTTTCTAATTTTTGGACCTTCACCAATAGAACCAGACCAATTGAGAACCAAATTGCAAGTGCAATGATCGAATTGCGCATACTGCCGGTGAGGTTGTCCATAAATCCCCACATGACAAGTCCACACATCATCGCTAGCTTTTCACAGACATCGAAGAAGCTGAAATACCCTGCATTGTTTTCTGTTTTTGGGATAAATTTGGAATAGGTCGACCGTGAAAGAGATTGGATTCCTCCCATTACCATCCCGATAAAAAAACCCGCAATATAAAAGTGAAAAGCAGTCTGAATAAAATAGCTTCCGATACAGATTACAATCCAAACAGCGACTGCAAGATGAAGAGCCTTGAGATTGCCTGTTTTTTTTGAAATCCATGCAAAAAGAAATGCCCCTGCAATTCCCACATATTCAAGCAATAATATGGTAGTGATCAACTCAGTCATGCCCATTCCGACTTCCTTTTCCCCAAATGATGCAGCCATAAACATCACCGTCTGTACGCCCATGATATAAAAGAAAAAACTCATCAGGTACATTTTTAATTTCCTCTCATTTTTTAGCCGACCCCAGATCTTTGCCAATTCCCGGTATCCGTTGAGGAGAAACTTCCTCTCTGCCATGGTTTTGGAGTAGATTCCTTTGGGAAGCTTTCGAAAAGTAACCTGCGCAAATCCAAACCACCATATGCCTGTTAGGAGAAATGAAATTCTGGGGAGTAGCGAACCATCTTCTACACCAAGCGCATCCTGATTGAGGATGGCGGCAAGATTGAGGAGTAGTAGGGTCGTCGAACCGATATAGCCATATGCATAACCTCGCGCACTGACTTTGTCTTGTTGGTCATCAGTGGCGATAGCGGGGAGATACGAATTATAAAAAACAATGCTGCCCGAATAACCTATCGTCGCCAGCATCATGAAGGCCAAACCGAAGTGAACCATTTCGGGTCCGTCAAAGAAGAAAAGTAAAGAACATCCGACTGCTCCTAGATAGCAAAAGAACTGCATAAACCTCTTTTGATTGCTGTAATAATCCGAAATTGAGGAAAGCAATGGGGAAATGAGGGCGATTATACCAAAAGCAAGACCCAGATTGATCGAATAAGCCGCGGTATTTTCAATCTCTAAACCGAAAACCCTGATTTTGCTGCCAAATTCAGTGGTTGTAATGGAATTGTAAAAAGCAGGAAAAATTGCCGAAGCAATCACCAAAGAGTAGACTGAGTTGGACCAGTCATACATGGCCCAGGCACGGATGGTTTTTCGGTCATTCTTTGCAAGAACCGGTTCGTCTCCTTTCATCTGATTTGGTTATTGGGCTAATGGTACCCTATGAAGATAAAAAGAATTTTTCCGAAAAAGTAAAAATGGAAATACAGGTTTAAACTCTATTTTATCTAAACTTCAAATTTAAAGAAAACAGGTAATCCAGATATGGGATTTTCTTTAAACCGAAAATGAGAACCAAACAGATAATTAGAATTATTGCCGCAAAAACCATCCCTCCGATAAAGGTTTCCGAATATTTGAGTTCGATAAAATAGGGACTTAGGAACCCACCGACTATCCTGTGAAGGAGGTAAATTCCCAAGGTATTTTTACTGATACCCTTGAGGACATTGCCTGCAAAACCACTGCTTTTGTATGGCATAGATAGGATATAAATTGCCACAACCATGACTAGTGCAAATAAAGAATCAAACGCTTCGAACCCAATATCCCATGTTTCATTATACCTGAAAGAAAGAATAATGCCATACACAAACAACATTACCATGGAAAGGGGTAATACCACCATAGATATGATCCTATTTTTTTTATTGCTGATGGCCTCTTTCATTGATAACAGAATCCCTCCCAACATAAAATAGCCGATCGAATACCCATAAATTCCGCTGAAGGCATTGAAGCCACCAAAATAGTTCAGGTTTAAGTTTGTATTCAAAAATTTTTGTGATAAAAAGCTCGCAAGCGTTGCCAAAACAGCGATAAACGTATTACCAAAAGTCAATATCATGACACAGCCAAAAAAGAAAAAGAAATATGGCTTTTTGGTTTTATAGGCCAAAAATAAGAGGGGGAAAAAAACATAGATTACCAAAAGGGTTTCCAAAAACCAAAGGTGATTGACCCATCCGTTTTTCAAAGTATATATGTCTTTTATGATTCCTGATACAGTTATACTTTCACCATATATCAAGGAAAGTGAAATCATGGTGATGAATCCCCATATAATCACCAATATGATTGTTTTTAAGATTTTGGAAATATGGTCGTTAAGACTAAAATCCGACTTGTTGAAGAGCAAAGCACCATTGACAAAAAAGAAAATTGGGACACAGGTACTGAAAATGGAGAAAACAAAGAAATTGGAATAAGCCTCCGTTTTTCCTGTCCCAATAAAGTCAATTTCCATAATCGGGAAATGGTATATCACGACAAAATAAATGGCCATGGCTTTCATTAAGTCCAAACCATCATAGGTCTGAAATTTTTTTACAGCAGGGTCATTTTGTTGCATTTCAAAAATTCAATTTGGCGGTAAATGTAAGCGAGATGGTAAAATTTTTATCTGTTTGTCGGATAGTTTGGAATATTTAAACCTAGGATGATGTCATGATTGGCTATATGGATTCCATCTTTCAAAATTACTTTTAAAATTCCGCTCCCGGTACGGTTTTCCGGAGGATATTTTATAAAGTAGGGTGTCAAAAGAGGATCATCATCAAAAACCAAATCATCAGTATAATATTCATCTTCGATGTTGGGTTCTTTAATCGAAAGATGGATATGGGCAGGCAAATCCTCATTTGGATACGGAGCAGGACGTATGGTGTAAATTCTGAATTTTCCGTCTTTCCCTGTTTTTACCCAACCTCTAAGCCTTCCATGACTTTTTGCTTTAGGATCAGTTTTGGTGTCCTCGGCATAATATCCTTCGGTGTCGGTATGCCAATAATAAATGATGACGTCAGCAGCCTGTTTTCCACTGGTTTGAAAAACAGTTCCGCTTACAATCAGTTTTTGGCCCTTTCCCTCATTCCAAGCTGCACTCGTATCCATGCTATTAATTTCTTTGGGAAGCCCAACAAACATCATCTCACAGCCATCGCATCCTCCGCCAACTATTCTGTTTCCCGATTTTGGATTCGACCTGTTTTCGACATTTCTTGTTTGGCCATTGCAGCCGATAGCAACCAGAATGATCAATAACCAAGTAAGCGATTCTTTTTCCATTTTTTCTTCAAGTTAGCATTGGTTATAAAATTGAGAATTGGCTTAAAACCCAGATTAATTGTCAAACAGTACACTCTGCATATTTTTTAAAGTTTTTCAGAATTGACTGACAAAAAGCCTCTTGAACATCGAGAGGAGTATGTTTTTCGGGTTCGAATAATTCCGTCAGTTTCACCCCTTCATCTGTTTGTTCTAATGTCAATGTTGTCTTACGTCCATCAGCACCTACATGGCTGATTTCCTTGTGACTGATGATTTTGTCATAAATACATTCATAATCAAAGCCATCGCTTTTGTCTAGGGCCTCCATTTTCAGGTACAATTTTCCGCCAACCTGAAAGTCATTTTTGGCGACCGGGGTATGCCATTCGTTGGAAATGATGTTCCAGTTCTTGATGTGGTCAGGTTCGATCCACAGCCCCCAGACCTTTTCGATGGAGGCATTGATGACCACTTCTCCTTTTAACAGTTCTTTGAAATTTTCCATATTTTATTTTCAAATTTTACTTTTTGAGTCCTGAAGTTCAAGAATTTAAAAACCTAATTCAGCCTAATTATTTCATTATTTCTTTCACTAGAAAAGAGCAAATTTATGC
>NZ_CDSBKL010000053.1:0-16309 GCF_977115555.1 Aquiflexum sp. | reverse complement strand
CCAGCCAACTTTCATAGGCTTCTTTATATGCACCGGCCAACGAGTTGTCAGGTTCAAGAGAAGCCAACTTTTCAAGACCTTCAAAAGCTTCCTTGGGAGAGGAATAAATCCCTGCACCTATTCCCGCACCTCGGGCTGCCCCTTGGGAACCGTCGGTGTCATAAAGTTCCAAAGTGACTCCGTTCATATTGACAAATGCCTCTCTGAACAATGGACTGAGAAACATATTTGCCCTTCCTGCTTTGACTGTATTAAGGTTCAGCCCCATGTCTTTCATGATATTGAAACCATAAGTCAAAGAAGCCACTATTCCTTCCTGACCTGCCCTAAGCACATGTCTTCTGTCATGCTTGAGCAGGTTGATTCCCGAAAGATGTGCATCCACGGATTTGTTTTCCATGATTCTTTCCACACCGTTACCAAAAGGAATAAACTTCAAACCTTCAGAACCTATCGGAACCTGCGCTGCCAAATCGTTCATTTCAGGATAGGAAATGCTTTCACCTCCCAGAAGTTTTTTGAGCCAGGAATTCAAAATCCCTGTACCATTGACACAAAGCAAGACTCCATATTTTGGGTTGTCTTTCTTGTGGTTGACATGCACAAAGGTATTTACTCTGGATTTTGGGTCATATACCGCTTGTGTACTTACACCATAAACAGTGCCGCTGGTTCCCGCAGTAGTTGCCAATTCCCCTTCCTCCAACACATTGAGAGAAAAAGCATTGTTGGGTTGGTCGCCTGCCCGATAAGTAATCGGAACACCGGCTTCAATTCCCAAAATTCCTGCTGCTTTTGCATTGACTTTACCCTGAACGGAAAAAGAAGGTACTACATCCGCAATCAGGGACTCATCTATCCCGTAGTAATCCAATAGCTTTTTGGACAAACCATTGGATTGAAAATCCCAGAAAATCCCTTCGGACAAACCTGTCTCCGAAGTTTTTATTTCCCCGCTTAGTTTCATGGCGATATAATCACCCGGAAGCATGATTTTATGGATTTGGGCAAATAGCTCAGGCTCATTTTCCTTTACCCATTTGAGTTTGGAAGCTGTGAAGTTTCCCGGGGAATTCAACAAATGGGGAAGGCAATAATCTTCTCCCAATTCCTCAAAGGCTTTGTTCCCGATCCCAACAGCCCTGCTGTCACACCAAATAATAGATGGGCGGATTACTTTTCCATTTTTATCTACACAAACCAAGCCATGCATCTGATAGGAAATTCCGATTGCTTTCAGTTCTCCCTTTTGGATATTTCCTCCCTTGACGATGGCATGAGTTGTATCAATAATATACTTCCACCACATGTCCGGATCCTGTTCGGCCCAATCCTTTTGTGGTGCGGAGATAGTCATTTCAACTTTAGGCAGGCCTTCGCTTGCTACGACTTTACCGGTATCTGCATCCAAAAGAGTGGCTTTGACCGAAGAACTCCCGATATCGTATCCAATCAATAATCTTCTCATACTTGCTAAATTCTACCAGAATATGATGTAAAGTGCTGCGGTAATGCCTGAAATAAGGATAGCTCCGATTTTGAAAGTAGTACTTGTCCTGAAAAGCTCCTTGTTGATATCAATGCCGTTTGGATGGTCTTTCCCTTTGCCTTCATACAAACTGATCGCAATAATCAAAGCTGAAATTACAAGGAATACGACACCCATCCTATCAAGGAATGGCAGGTTGGGCATGCCAAACTTCAAAGCAGTAGACAAAGGAATGGTCAAAATCGCTGCTGTCAGTGCGGCATTTGATGTGGTTTTTTTCCAGAAAACCCCAAAAAAGAATATGGCAAACACGCCGGGAGAAACGAACCCTGTATACTCCTGAATAAACTGAAATGCCTGATCCAAAGAGCCCAAAGCAGGCGCTACAATAGCAGCAACCACAAAAGCAATCAAAGCTGCCATTCTACCCACTCTCACCTGCTTGGTTTCGGAGGCATCTTTGTCAATATATTGCCTGTAGATATCCATCGTAAAGATCGTGGATGTACTATTTGCCATCGAAGCCAAAGATGAAACAATCGCTGCTGTCAAAGCTGCAAAGGCAAGCCCCTTTAAACCAACCGGTAAAATTTGTAGAAGCGTTGGATATGCCCTATCGGATTTGATCAATCCTGTAACAGGGTCATTCATGGAAGCAATGAAATCTACGTCAATTCCATTTTTTACAATCACCCAAGCGGCAATTCCAGGAATAACAACAATCAAAGGCATCAACAATTTCAAGAATCCTGCGAAAATCATTCCTTTTTGGGCTTCATCAAGATTCTTAGCAGCCAAGGCTCTTTGGGTGATGTATTGGTTGAATCCCCAATAACTCAGGTTAGTAATCCACATACCTCCTACCAAAACACTGATGCCAGGCAAATCCAAATATGCATCTCTCATCCCGCCTTTTCCATCAGAAATCATCATTTCACCTTTGGATAAAATCATAGAAAAATGTCCAGGCACTTCTTTTCTCAACAAACTCAAACCATCCCAAGCATCTCCGCCTCCCACAATCTGAAGGGCGATGTAAGTCGTAGCCAAACCTCCTGCAATCAAAAAGACCACCTGAACCACATCAGTCCAAGCCACAGCTTTCAATCCCCCATATATGGAATAAATCATTGCAAAAAGCGCCAAACCTATAATCCCATAAGTCATGGGAACATTCAATATGGTATTCAAACTCAAAGCACCTAGATAAAGCACTGATGTCAGGTTGACAAATACATACAATAGCAACCAGAAAATCGCCATTGTGGTCCTTACTCTAGTATCATACCTGTCAAGCAAAAATCCCGGCATGGTATAAATGCCTTTTTTGATATAGACCGGCAGGAAAAATATCGCGACTACCAAAAGCGTAGCCGCAGCCATCCATTCGTAAGTGGATATAGCCAATCCCAATGCAAATCCAGATCCTGACATCCCGATAAATTGCTCTGCTGAAATATTGGATGCGATTAGCGAGGCACCGACAGCCCACCAAGGTAAAGCCTTGGAAGCCAAAAAGTAGTCTTTTGAGTCTTTTATATGGCCTTTCTTTTCTCTCGAAACGAAAAGGCCCATACCAACAATCAGTAAACAGTATCCGATGAATACGGCGAGGTCTAAGGGTTCTAATAACATAGGTTATGGTTTATTGTAATTGATTTTGTTTCGTTATCGATTGCGAAAGATAATTTCATTTTTCAACCGAATTATTTTCAAATATAATGTTTTCAAGTAATCTGACTACTGTTTTTATATTTAAATCAAATGTGTTCTAAAGGTGTAAAACATAACGCCTTCAATAATTTTTCCATTTTAAAAAATCCCATTAAACGCTAAGATAATTTGGAAAGGCTCCTGCGCTTTGAAAATTAATCTACTTCAGCTCGCAACAAAAAGCAACATTGAGATCCAGTTTTGAGATTTGCGAAACTCATTTTTTGATTTCAAGGACAACGCCTTCATTCATCTTTGATGTTTTTCAAAAAGAATATGTAATCACAGCACAATTCCGGTTGGATTTTCAAATCTTCCTGAAATTAAAAAAATAAAAGACATAGGTTTAATACCCATCCCTTCCAAATGGTTTTAATCTATACAAAATTTGTAATTTCTTCTCATCCACAATAAATATAACCTGGTTAATCAGGATATTTTGTCGCATATAATTTTTACTAAGATTAATTCCCTTTAACTTTAAGAAAAGCTCCCCCACCACAACTTTTTATCCTTTTTACCTAAATCAAAATACCATGAAAGATTCAAAAAAAATCAGCATTATTGGTGGCGGAGTCGCTGGCCTCGCTGCCGGAATTTATGGGAGAATAAACGGTTTTGAGGTTACCATTTTTGAAATGGGAAAAAAAACCGGAGGAGTTTGCACTTCTTGGGAAAAAGCCGGATACCAAGTGAATGGCTCGATACATTGGCTGGTGGGTTCAGCACCGGGAATTGATTTCTACGAGATGTGGAAGGAATTGGGAATCTTGGAAAACCTTGATTTCCATTATCACAACAGCTTTATTGAGTTTAAAAACATTGAGGGGGTTGATGTTCATTTTTACACTGACCCCAATAAACTGCAACAACAATTACTATCTATTTCTCCTGCTGATGCAAGGTTGATTGAAGATTTGATCCACAATATAAAGTTTCTTTCTGATGCCAATTTTACAATGGACAGGGCTTTTGGCTTGCTACATGCATGGGATTGGAGCAAGGTCTTCATGGACAATATGCCGGCTGTGACTGCCTTGGGAAAATATAACAGCATGTCTGTCAGGGATTTTTCCAAAAAATTCAAATCCAAAATCATTCAAAAAGCTTTTGAAAACTTATGGTCTCCTGACATGTCTATGAGCTTTATGCTTTTGCAGATGAGTTATGCTGCAAACAGAATAGCGGGTTATCCTATCGGGGGTTCAGGAAAATTTATAGAGAAGCTGACCAAAAAGTTTATTGACCTTGGGGGAAAATTGGAGTTGGGACAAAAAGTCAAAAAGATTATCATTGAGAAAAACAGGGCCGTTGGAATCCAAACTGAAGATTCCATTTCCCATCTTTCTGATTTTGTCATTTCTGCCTGCGACGGACACACTGTTTTGTTCAAATTACTTGGGCCGGGCCACTTTGATGAAGCAACTTTGGATGCATACAGGACTTTAGAAACGTTTCCCTCTCTTGTATATTTTTCAGCAGGATTCAATTGGACTTTTGAAGAAGTAGAGCCTTCCATCATTGGATTCAATATCAAATTGGACAAAAATCTTCAAGTAGGAAATCATGTACATGAAAGGGTAACCTTTCAGATTTACAATTTTGATCCTAGCATTGCAGCAAAAGGCAAAACCTTGGTCACTGCCATTATTGACACTGATTTTGAGTTTTGGAAAAAACTCAGTCAAAAAGGAGAAAAACCTTATCGGGAGGAAAAGTCCCGTATAGAAAAGGAATTGCTCAAAAATCTGGAGCGTGAATTTCCCGGAATTTCAGAATATGTCGATTTCTTGGATATCAGCACTCCGATCACATTTGAGACCTGGACAGGAAACCACAATGGAAGTTACAAAGGTTGGCTACCGACACCAAATTCCACCAAAACCAAAATCTCAAACCATTTTGACAACCTTAAGGGATTTTATATGGCAGGTCACTGGGTAGCCACTGGGGGTGGTTTGCCACCTGCCGCCTATTCAGGCCGGGATGCCATCCTGCAAATTTGCAAAGCAGAAGAAAAAATATTTGAGACAGAATAAATAGTCAATTAGGTCCAATTTTGTTCAAAATAAGCGAAAATGAATTCCGCTTATCAAGATTGCAATACTCTTTTATTGGAATTTATTTAGCTTACATTTTGAACTTTCCATCGAACCTATTTAGCTATAATGAAAACCAAAAAAGCAGCAGCCTCACTCCTTTTTTTCCTATGGGTAAGTGTTTCACTTGCAAACGACGGATACAAACTCTGGCTTCAATATATTCCATTTGAAAATAAATCCGTCAGCGATTATTACAGAGATTACCTGGAACACATCACTATACCAGGTTCTTCCCCTACCCTTGCTGTCATACAAAAAGAATTGGAAATCGCATCAGAAGGATTTTTTGCGAATCAGATACAGCCGGGTTTTTCAAAAACAACAGGTTCAAACCTCACTTGGATTATCAAATCAGAGGATTTGTCTGAGGAAATGAAAAGCAATCTTGGTCCCAAACTCGCCGAAATCAAAGAAGAAGGCTATTGGCTCAAATCCCATCAGGGAAAAGTCATCATCACAGCCAAATCAGATATAGGTTTATTGTATGGCACTTTTGCTTTTTTGAAAGCCATACAGACAAGGGAAAAACTGGAAAACCTTGACCGCTTAGAAAATCCAAAAATCCAGAAAAGGCTTCTCAACCATTGGGATAACCTTAACAGGACGGTAGAAAGAGGATATGCCGGCTTCAGCATCTGGAACTGGCACCGGCTTCCCATGCATATCGACCAACAATACATAGACTATGCCCGGGCAAACGCCTCTATCGGCATCAACGGCACTTCGATCACCAATGTGAATGCCAATGCCTTGGTACTGACTCCTGAATATTTGGAGAAATCCGCAGCCATAGCTGATGCTTTTAGGCCTTATGGTATCAAAATCTACCTCACGGCAAGGTTTAACGCCCCGATGATATTGGATAGTCTGCCTACGGCCGATCCTTTGGATCCTGAAGTGCAGGCCTGGTGGAAAAAGAAAACAGAAGAAATATATACCTACATCCCTGATTTTGGTGGATTTTTGGTCAAAGCCGATTCTGAAGGACAGCCCGGACCACACAATTATGGACGTACCCAAGCCGATGGCGCCAATATGCTCGCGGATGCTGTCAAGCCATTTGGCGGAATAGTCATGTGGCGGGCATTTGTGTATAATGAAAAGACCCCTACAGACAGAATCAAGCAGGCTTATGATGAATTCAAGCCTTTGGATGGGAAATTCAGGGACAATGTCATTGTGCAAGTCAAAAACGGTCCTCTCGATTTTCAGCCAAGAGAACCTTTTCATCCCTTATTTGGCGCCATGCCTGAAACTCCCTTGATGATGGAATTTCAGATTACCAAGGAATATTTAGGGCAGGAAACCCATTGGGTAAATCTAGCAAACATGTGGGAGGAAGTTCTCCAATCTGATACCTATGCAAAAGGAAAAGGAAGCACTGTCAGCAAAGTCATCGATGGAAGCCTTCATGGGTATCAGCTTACGGGGATTGCCGGTGTAGCCAATATTGGGACGGACCGGAACTGGACAGGGCATCAGACTGCACAGGCAGATTGGTACGCCTTTGGGAAACTCGCCTGGAATCCTGATAGCAACATCGAAGAAATAGCTGAGGATTGGTTAGAGATGACATTTACCAATGATAAAGATTTTGTAGAAACCTCAAAAGAGATCATGCTAAAATCCCATAAAATCCTTGTCAATTATATGACGCCTTTGGGACTGCACCATATCATGGCGAGAAGTCATCATTGGGGACCCGGACCTTGGGTGACAGGCGGCGGCCGCGAAGATTGGACTGCTACTTATTACCACAAAGCCTCAGAGGAAGGGATAGGATTTGATAGAACGGAAAAAGGCAGCAATGCTTTGGCACAATATGCCTCGGAATGGAAAACGGCTTGGGGTGATGCTGATTCTATTTCTTTGGATTATTTGCTATGGTTTCATAGAGTTTCTTGGGACAAAAAACTGAAGACAGGCAATACTTTGTGGAATGAAATGGCCCTGCGGTATCAAAAAGGCGTAGAAGGAGCCAGATGGATGCAAAATCAATGGGCTGGTCTGGAAGGGAAAATTGACGAGCAAAGATTCGAGCATATCAGTTCATTTTTTAGGATTCAGGTCTCTGAGGCAGTATGGTGGAGAGATTCCTGTCTGCTTTATTTTCAGCAATTTTCTAAAATGCCCCTTCCTACAGGAGTGGAGAAACCAAAGCATGACCTTGACTACTACCTGAATTTTAAAAGAAATTTTGTACCCGGCATTTAATCAATATTTCCATGAAACAAATCCTCCCAATTTCGATCTTCCTGATTTTTATTCAGTTTTCTTCTTTTGCGCAAAACGGAATGAAGGAGGTCTTCAAGGAATCCTTCAATATCGGGGCAGCACTTAATTACAGACAAGTCAACGGTCAGGAGACGAAAGCAATGATTGTTTTGGAAAAGCATTTTAACAGCATCACAGGAGAGAATCTGATGAAATGGGGTCCTATTCACCCCGAACCTGATAAATACAATTTTGACCCTGCGGATAAGTTTGTGGCCTTGGGAGAGAAATTAGAAGCTTTCATTGTAGGACATACTTTGGTGTGGCACAATCAAACCCCGGATTGGGTTTTTGAAGATGCAGATAAAAATCTCTTGGAAAAAGATGCCCTTATCAAGAGAATGGAGGACCATATTGAAGCAGTAGTCGGCAGGTACAAAGGTAAAGTCAATGGTTGGGATGTAGTCAATGAAGCCATTTTTGATGATGGCAAAATGAGAACTTCCAAATGGTACAATGCGGCAGGAAAAGACTTTATCAAAAGGGCTTTTGTTAAAGCCAACCAAATGGATCCTGAAGCAGAATTGTATTACAATGACTACAACATGTGGAAACCTGAAAAAAGGAACACAGCCATTGCATTGGCAAAGGAACTCCGCGCTGAAGGAATCCGGATTGATGGCATTGGCATGCAGGGACACTATGGGCTTGAATCCCCCAGTATTGAGCAGATTGAGGCTTCCATTATCGCGATTTCTGAGGCCGGCTTTAAAGTGATGTTTACAGAATTGGACATAGATGTCCTACCCAATCCCGCCAACAGGTCCGGTGCTGACATAGACGCAACTTTTTCTTCAGATGACAAATACAATCCATATAAGGATGGTCTACCACAGGAAATTCAAGAAAAGCTCGCCAAACGTTATGGGGAATTATTCGCCCTTTTTCACAAGCACAGAGATAAAATCACCAGGATAACCTTCTGGGGAATCCATGATGGCGGCAGTTGGCTAAATAATTGGCCGATGAGAGGAAGAACCGCATACCCTTTGCTTTTTGACAGAAACTATGATGAAAAATCAGATGTATTGGAAGAAATATCAAAGTCAGTATCTCCAGAAAAAAACAAGTAAGGATTATCAAATAATTTTAATTGAGGTTATGGCATGATTTTCAGAGTAATTTCTTGTCGGCCACTTATCAATTCAGCATCAAAATATAAACCTTCTACGATAAAACATTGTATTTCTTTTTTCTAATGTTAGGAAAAATCAAATTTTATTCTGATTTTTTGGATATACAAGTATCGTTAATTATAACGATTGATTTTATCCAAGAGTAGTTTAGCCAACTATTAAGACCAATTATATTACAAGTAATAAATTGATTCTCCCTCCATTCCGAAAAAATGGAAACTGCGGGTGCAAGCCTTGATTTTAAATTCAGCTCTTTTTTTACTTTCCCATTTTATTGAAAATATTCATGAAAGAAAATGACTCAAAAGTAGGTTCGATAATCGAAACCATCCAGTCAGGAACCCAACTTGTCACGGGAGGAGATAGCGGAGAACCAAAGAAAATGACCGGTATGAATGCTTTTTCGGCAATATTTAACGGGCTCGGTATTGGTCTTTTATTGGGGATTTTATTATCCACCACCTTGTCTCCCGTCGTCAGCGGGGTAATCGCCACAGTTTCTTCTTTATTAGCCGTACTGATAGGCTTGAATGAGAAATACTTGGATCCTGTCAAAAGCCTTAGGATTGGTTCATTTGGACTTTTTACCGTAGTGGGGATCATTTTCGGTCTTTACCTCAGGGCAAACAATCCTTTTGCTCCTACCCTCAAAGACAAAATGGAGGAATATAAATCCATTGGGTTTTCGGAAGAAGAAGCCAGAAACCTGATCATGGGATTTATAAATTCCGATACTTCCAAAGCACAGAGAGAGGCAAGCTTATTGTATTCCACAATTGTCAATTCATCGGACTGTGATGTCTTGTATTACATGACGGCTGAAACCCCGGTATCTGAAATGGTCAATACCTTCAGGACTACAGAAGGAATCTGGAGAAAGTTTGCAGATACTTTTCAAAGTGAACTCTCAGAGGAACTCACCGGAAAATCATTGTTGATGGTCCGTGACAGTTTCTGCAATTCTGCTTCTTCCGAAGCTTATCAGATATCAAATACAGAAAAAATCAAAGCCATCAATCCAAACAGTTCACTTGAAGAAATGGAAAATCAGATTTCAGCTTCCGGTGAAAACTGGAAGAACCTCGTTTCGAATGCTCAGAGTCAGTTTTCAGAAGACGAAAGACTGCAAATATATAAAGCCATACTTAAAGTTTTTGAGTAATGAAAAAAGCTGCAATTTTTCTCCTTTTATATATGTCCATTTCTTTGATTTCAAATGGACAGGAGTTTGATCCCGAACAAATCAAAAACTCACTTGTGCGGGTAGTAGTAACAGTCAGTGACAAGGAATCCAAAGTTTTGACCGGTTTTGTTTGGAAGAATCCAAACCAGGTCGTGACTTCACTCCATGGAATGAGTAAGACCGGAAGTATTAAGGTCCTTTACATGAATGAGGCATGGCGGAAAGTCAAAATCAAAAAAGTTTTTCAAAAGGCAGACTTGGTTTTACTTGAGGTGTTACCCGGTGAACCTGCTGTTCCAATCGGAGTGGCCCCAATCAATAATTTCCATGTTGGTCCCATTAAATGGAGGTCGGAGGTTTTTGCATTTGGTTATAATAGTGGCGCAAAGGGAGCTTCTTCTAGAATTTTAAAAAAAGGAAGTATCAGTCCTGAAACATTGGACTATCTGATTCCAAACAAGGACCGGGCTGCGTTGGCGAAAATTGGATTTCCGGCTTTGGATCTCAATATTCTTTACCTAGAAGGAAGTCTCTTACCCGGATTTTCCGGTGCCCCGGTTTTTGATGCCCAAGGAAGGTTGATCGGAGTCGGAGATGGAGGGTTGGAAAAAGGAGCAAGCAATGTCAGTTGGATCATTCCGGCCAAATACATAACCGAACTTGAAAATTCAACTGTTGCTACTCTCCCTGCAAATTTCGAAACATTGACCCAATTATTTTCAGCCGATGTGAGAATAGAAACTGCTTCAGAAAATGTTGAAATAGTAGAAGAGAAATTACTAAAGACTACTTCTGCGGAAGTCATTGAGGCAGATGATTTTGAATTTTATCCCACCAAAAACAGGTCGCTGATAGAAATGGTAGAAACTTCTGATGACCCTGAAAACCTCATGAAATTTGCAGACGAATTGGAAGGGGATATAAAAATTACATTGAATTATGAAGCCATGCGATTTAATATATTCGAAGATATCAATAATGGTGTGATTTTAGCCATTCCTGAAGAAGAGTACCTTATATACAACAATGAAGAAGAGGCATTTGAAGTAACGTCAGGAATTGAAGACGGGATGAATATTTACCATTACGGATTAAAGGATGATTTTTCAACTACAGATTTTGGAGAATTACTTACTGCTGTAGGTGATATTATCAATTCAAACTTTGCAGAAAGATTTGGCCTAAGTGGATTTGAGATAGATGAAGAATATTCCTACTCGCTTGATTTTGGACCTGATCGCAAAATCGCTTGGGTTCTTTCCACTGCTAATGAGGGAATCAAAGGGCAGGATGGCCTAACATATGTCGTTTATGTATATATGACCGTTTTGATGTCAAGCGAAAAGACATTTTTTTCTATAGCCACCATCCCTATTCCTGCTGAGTTTATTGTACTTGTTCAAGAAATGGACGGACTTGATTGTAACAATCCCGGAATATATGGAGCACATTGTGAATATATGGCCAAAGTATTCAAGACATTCTCAGCGACTCACTTGACGACATTTTCCTATTGATCTTTGAATTCAAACAAGACTCATTTAGCCTGAAAAAGACTAAACTCTGGCATATTCAAGTTACTTGAGATCAATTGTAAGAAATCGCAACCATTTCTTTTTGTCCGTTTCTTGTGACATGGATTAAAAAACTTTTTCTGACGTCATAGATGACTTTTGTGCTTGGAGAATTTTCGAATTCATGGGTTAAAATCGCTTCAAGTGCCCTTTGCAGGTAGTTTTCAGGATAATACTCTTCCAATTCCCCATTTGAATTCATGAGGACATATCTCATATAATAGGGAATTTCGGCTATATCACCATTTGGATATGCGGCACTGATAGTATTTATCTTTTTCCTTGAGGTGATAAACTTATCTTGGAAATGATCGTGGGTAGTGAGGGTCAGTCTAAATTTTTCAGGTTTAAGAAATTTCTTTTTCTCAACTCCCCTCACCTCAAACAAAGCAAAATCCTCCGGTGAGTAATTTAGAAGTATGGAAGCGTCTTCTTCTTTTTCATCTAGAATAACTTCTAAGTTTTTAGACTTTAACCAATTGTCCCATACCTCTTCGGATATGCTCATTTTTTCAGGAGGGCTTGAAAAATTTATCCTGACTTTAATGCTGTCTTTTGCTTTTTGAAGTTTCAATAGTTCTGACAAAGCCTCATCTTCCAAAATTGGGAACTCCGTATATCTTGATTTTTCTTCCTCAGTCAACATCAAATACACTGCCTTTGCTCCTAGAATGTCTAATTTTTCCAGCTCCAATACAAAATCTGATTTCTCACTTAATGCCTCACTGATGTAGGTTTCAAAATCCTTCACAAAGAAATGGGTAAGTGAAAAAGTCTTCTCTTGATTTGCAGCGGATTGGCTGAATGCACCTAACAAAAGCGTAAGTACCGGTATCAAGCCAACTTTGAGGAATAAGGATTTTCGTTTTGATGTGTGTTTTCTCATCATGATCAGCCTGTTTTTTGTCACCGAATAATTGATCGGACTGCTTAGGTTATACACAAACTCCTCTCCGAGAACCTTGGAGATCAATAGTTTTTGGTACTGAAAAACCTCCAAGGAACCGGCAATAACTGCTCTATCAGCCAAAAACT
This sequence comes from Aquiflexum sp., assembly GCF_977115555.1. Classification (NCBI taxonomy): domain Bacteria; kingdom Pseudomonadati; phylum Bacteroidota; class Cytophagia; order Cytophagales; family Cyclobacteriaceae; genus Aquiflexum; species Aquiflexum sp. Next base: position 3,803 of record NZ_CDSBKL010000053.1, on the reverse strand, counting down.
CATGATTAAGCTGGATTGCTTTTTTGTATAAAAGAAAAAGCGGATTAAACCAGAAAATGATTTTTAAAACCTCCACAAAAAGAATATCTAGGCTATGCTTTTCCCTGATATGGGTCAATTCATGCTTAAGAATCGCGGGCTCTATCCCTGATCTCAAATAGGTTATTTCATTTACAAAAAGGTAATTGAGAAAAGTAAACGGCAGAGTTTCTTGGCTAACCTGAACCAATTTATACTTCTCTTTGTCGACGACTGACCCATTTCTGATCAATTTGGCTAAGCCCATGATTTGAAATATAAACCGCATCAAAAAAAACAAAACCCCAAGCATGTAAACCAATCCCAAAATCCAATACCAATCCACAGAGCTCGATTTTTCCATAGGTTTGACAACTTTTGGATCCAAAACCCTGGATTCTTCATTAGGATACTGAATGTCATTCTCTAAAAATACCTTCTGAAATTCTACCAACACCTTTTGTCCTGATCCATCGATAGAAGGAAAAAATGAAGGAAAAGTTAGAACAGGCACCAAGAGAGAAAAAACCATACTGCCCAAAAGGAAATACCTGTTGAAGGAAAACATATTCTCCTTCCTCAGTACCAAATGGTAAAACAGCAACAAGGCTGCAAGGCAAATACCTGATTTGATGAGAAATAAAATCATACTATTTTATTTTTTATTTGATCCTCAATGATTTTTTTCAAAGACTCCAATTCCTTTTGGGACATGTCAGTTTCTTGCGTGAAAAATGAAGCAAACTGAGAAGGGGAATCATTGAAGAAGTTTTTTACCAACTCATTAACTTTGGTCGAAAAATAGGCCTTCTTCTGAATGAGCGGGTAATATTCTCTCGAATTACCATATACCGTGTATCCTATTGCCCCTTTGTCAGACAGTCTTTTGAGAAGGGTAGCAACAGTAGTAGCAGCAGGTTTTGGCTCAGGGAAGGATTCCAAAAGATCCTTCATGAATGCTTTTCCTTTTAGCCAGATTAAATTCATCAATTGTTCTTCACCGTTGGACAGGTTCATGTTCTATATTTCTAGAGGTTATTCTACAAATATAGAATAAAAAAGAAAAGTTTATAATCTACCAAAAAAAATTGCTAAAATTATCCACCAACCTGCCAAAAGTCACTTTCAGGTTAGCAGAAAATACCTATTTTTAGACCAACCCAAAAAAAATAACCATGCACTTATCCGACCTGGAAATTGCGCACGCATCCAAAATGCGTCCAATCTCCCAAATTGCCGCCAAGCTTGAAATCCAAGAAGACGATCTTCGCCCCTATGGAAAATATGTAGCCAAACTACCTCTCAAGCTAATAGAAGAATCCAAAATAAAAGGTAAAAAACTGATTTTGGTAACAGCCATCACTCCTACTTTAGCTGGAGAAGGCAAAACTACCGCTAGTATTGGATTGGCAGAAGGTCTCAACAAAATCGGAGTAAAAACGGCAGTCGTACTCCGTGAACCATCTTTAGGGCCTGTCTTTGGAATGAAAGGTGGTGCAGCAGGTGGTGGCTATGCACAAGTATTGCCGATGGAATCCATCAACCTCCACTTTACTGGTGATTTTGCTGCTGTCGAAAAAGCACACAATCTTTTGTCAGCTCTAGTGGACAACCATATTCACAATCAAAAAAACTCCCTAAACATTGATCCTAGGAAGATAATCTGGAAAAGGGTCATGGACATGAATGAGCGTGCCTTAAGAGATATTGTGATCGGGCTCGGAGGTTCCGCACAGGGGGTACCGAGAGAGTCCGGGTTTGACATTACAGCAGCCTCGGAAGTCATGGCAGCTTTATGCCTTTCCAATGACCTGATGGACCTGAAATCAAAGCTTGGGAATATTATCATTGGATACACTTTTGATGATGAACCTGTCAGGGCGCATCAGCTCAAAGCCCAAGGCGCTATGACAGCACTTTTGAAGCATGCCATCATGCCAAATCTTGTCCAGACCATAGAAGGTAATCCTGCCATCATCCATGGAGGACCTTTTGCAAACATCGCCCAAGGATCCAATTCCATCATTGCTACTAAAATGGGGCTTTCATTGGCTGATTATGTAGTGACAGAAGCGGGCTTCGCTTCAGATCTCGGAGGGGAGAAATTCTTGGATTTGAAATGCCAATACGGAAATCTTAAACCTGATGCCGTTGTAATTGTGGCAACGATCAGGGCTTTAAAGAGCCACTCAGGCATACCTTTTCCGGAATTGAAAAACCCAAATGCTGAAGCAGTTGCCTTCGGTCTCCCAAACCTTGAAAAGCATATTGAAAACATGCGGCATTTCATGCTCGTTCCTGTGGTAGCTATCAATAAATTTGCCACGGATTCGGAGGAAGAAATCCAGGTGGTCATAGACCGATGTGAAAAATTGGGAGTAAAAGTCTCACTTTGCGAAGCATGGGAAAAAGGAGGAGAAGGAGCCATCGATCTTGCCAAGGCAGTCAAAGAAGCCGCCGATTCAGGAAAAAGCAATTTCACACCATTGTACCATTTTGAATGGGACATTGAGCAAAAAATAGAAATCATAGCCCGAAAAATCTACGGTGCTGCTGAAGTGGAATATAGTGTCAAAGCCAAACAGCAAATCAAGCTATTCAAAAAAATCGGACTTGATAAATTGCCTGTCTGTATCGCCAAAACTCAATATTCACTTTCCGATGATCCCAAGCTTACGAACAGACCATCCGGTTTCACCATAAAAATTCGTGAATTTGACATTGCCGCAGGTGCCGGTTTCATTATTCCTATAGCAGGAACTATTATGAGAATGCCCGGACTTCCTTCCAAACCAGCAGCAGAAAGTATTGATATTGACGCAGATGGAAACATTACCGGATTGTTTTAAACCTCCCTTTTTTAGAATTTCATTAAAAATCAAAAACCGGAATTATGAAAAATCATTTTGGATTTCTATTTGTGGCACTCGTAATAGCTTTTTCGGTTTCTTGCAGTTCGGACAAAAAACCTGAACAGGCAGAATCATTGGCTTTATCCCCCTCTTCAGTTGCTTTGGGCGACAATAGCCAAAACAGCCTGGATTGGAAAGGAGTATACAAAGGCACCTTGCCCTGTGGAGATTGCGAAGGAATAGAAACCACCATCACATTAAAATCTGAAGGAACCTACACAAGAGTTTTGAAGTATATTGGTAAGGATGATGGGTTTTTCTCTGATGAGGGGACATTTCAGTGGAGTGATAGCGGATCAAAAATCACATTGTCCGGTGAAAATCAACAAAGTCAAATGTACCTAGTTGGAGAAAATGTATTGTTGCACCTAGACAAAGACGGAAATAAGATCACCGGAGAATTGTCAGAAAAATACAGGCTCCCAAAAAATCTAACTGACCCGAGATTGGAAGATAAAAAATGGGTTTTAACAGAACTTCAAGGCAAAACAGTATCAATCAAGGAAAGTATGAAAGTTGCATTTATACAGTTTGAAATGGAAACTTCAACATTTCATGGAAACGGATCCTGCAATAACTTCTTTGGATCTTATGAACTTTTCGAAGGGGGAAATCTATCTTTTGGGAATGCAGCCTCGACCATGATGGCTTGTCCAGATATGGAATTGGAAAAGGCCTTTTTGGAGATTTTAAGTCAGGCAGATAATTATAGTGTAAGCGACAGCACCCTTTCTATCCAAAAAGCAAAAATGGATCCATTGGCAAGGTTTTCAATAGAAAAACCTGAGAAAAGGAACAAAAACACTAAAAATGAATGAGTTGGTAACTTTTTTTTTGTTTATTTAAAAACGTGTTTTTTTTTATTTTTAGAAA